>CAZCHK010000019.1:0-37183 GCA_964498605.1 uncultured Anaerolineaceae bacterium
TGCTGCTTTCGATGTTCCTGTTCACGTACAACGACACGCTGCACCCGCAGGCGGTCGCCTGCGGGGCAGGTATGGCAATCGGGGTCGTGACCGCGCTCCTGGCGCGCCGCGTGCTCTCAAAATACCCTCTTTTCGTTCGCTTTCTCTTCTCTGCCCTGAGCCTGCTGATTTGCATCGTCGGGATGAACTGGCTGACAGCTGGACAGGCGGGTTTTGGCTTTAAGCATGACCCGCTGTACGGTTCGCCGCTGCTGGGATTGGTCCCTCTGGGCGCGGGCCTTCTGGCGATCTTGGTGACACTGCTCGCCTGGACAAGGAAGAAAAAAAGGAAGTCCAAACGCGCAGTCCGCCCATCCACAGTCTCAACCGGACAGGAAAGGTCATCAGGCACGAGAGCATCGCCGACTAGCCCTGCAGGAGGCTCTTCATCAAACCTGCCGTCGATCATCACGGGCCGCACGTCACCCATCGTTCGCGGAAGCTCGGGCAGCGTGCCGGCTTCTCCCTCTTCTCGGTCCATCCCCCGGAGCAAACCAGCGGCTGGAGCGCGCAGCACAAAAAAGAAATCCAAAGCCAACCGCCTGAGGCTGGTCGGCGCAGAGGAACACCGCTGTCCCTACTGCCTGGAGCTGGTGCGGCCCAATGACCCGCGCGGGGTGGTCATCTGTGACATCTGCCACGCCTACCACCACAAGGACTGCTGGGATGTGACCGGGCGCTGCCAGGTGCCGCATCAATCGAATTCGCATTAACTCATCACTCGGAGGTGCCGATGTCTGATCTTTCTGTAACAGTTGTCATGCCGAACGGGGGAGCCCGTCGAGCTGACATCCCTGATGACCTGCCAGCTGGCGAGATCATCAAGGAACTGACCACCCTGCTCAATCTGCCGACTGTTGGACCGGACGGCCGTCCGATGGGTTACCGCCTGGACAGCAAGGCGCTGGGACGCGAACTGTGGGAAAGTGAAACCCTGGGGGGTGCCGGGGTGCCGCCCGATGACCGATTGATGCTGACCGCGGATATCACCGCCGGGGTGGGTAAGCTGAGCGAAAACCCGCGCATGCGCCGCCTGCGGTCTGACCAGGAATTGATCGAGGAGTTGAACAAGCGGGGCAGCCTGGTTTCTGTGGCTGCCATCAACGCGCAGCGCGGCACACCGGCTGAAAGGTACATCGTCACCTACCGCTGCAGGGGCATTTCCGGGATTAACCGCCGCGGGGAACCCATCCTCAGCGATCTGCATAAGGTGGAGATCTACCTGCACGCGCAGTATCCCCAGCGCTGGCCCGGGATGAAGTGGCTGACCCCCATATGGCATCCCAACATCAGCCATCTCAACGGCACGGTCTGTATTGACGCCGCCTGGTGGGCCGCCAGCCGCTCACTGGACAGGCTGGTGATCATGATGGGTGAAATGGTGCAGTACAAGAACTTTCACGATGACCCGACAAAGCCGCCCTTTCCGTGGGACGCGGACGCCGCACGCTGGTGCCGTGAATACCGCGCCAGGGTCCCGCACGCATTTCCGCTGGACACACGTGAATTGCTGCGCCCGGAACGGGTGAAACTGCGCCAGGTCGAGCCTGAATTGAAACCGCGCATAAAGATCAAGCAGTGAAAAAAAGGAGGTTTGAAATGACAGACAAAAGCGTAACTCTGGTGCTTCCTTCAGGTGGAAGCCGCACCGCCGAAGTACCGGATGATGTGACCGTGAAGAACCTGCTGCCTGAACTGGCGACCACGCTGAGCCTGCCGACGACCGGTCCTGATGGTCGCAGTGTCAGCTACCGCATCGACAGCAAGGCCCTCGGGCGCGAGCTGCAGGAAGAAGAAACCCTGGCTTCCGCCGGCGTACCAGCGGACGACCGGCTGATGATCACCGCAGACATCACCGCGGGGTAGCAATTGGAGCGCCGGGCGGCTCATCCCCACCCGGCGCGTCCAGCCTGCATGCCATGAGAGACCCGATCATCCGCCTGCTGCCGGAGGAGGGGCGAAGCCGTCAACAGTCGCGCTCACCTTACCACCGCGCTATCCGCTGGACCTCGCAGTTCGAGGGGCAGCTCTGTGCAGAACCCGCCGTGGATGTTTTCATGACCCAAAAAGCTTACATCCGCGTTTGCGCTCAGGCGGGCAGTGACCTGGAAAACGAGGTGGGCGGTTGGCTGGTAGGACGCCACCGCAGCGACTGCCGCGGCGGGCGAGATTTCGTGGTCGTGGAAAAGATCCTTACAGCTCAAAAAACGGATCATTCCGGCACGCACTTCACCTTCACCCAGGACAGCATGGTCGAACTTCATCAGACCCTCGAAAGTGACCATCCCGGCAAGCAAATCCTCGGCTGGTACCATTCGCACCCGCGCATGGGCGTGTTCCTTTCGGGTATGGATGAGTGGCTGCATCTCAATTTCTTTCCGGAAACCTGGCAGGTGGCTCTGGTGATCGAGCCCCACTCGCAAAGTGGAGGATTCTTCATACAGCGGAAGGATGACAGATTGGATACACACGACTACTACGGTTTCTATGAATTGAATAACGGTATCCCGTACAGCGTTGTGCATTGGAAAAATCTCACGACGGATTGCGAGGCAACAATATGAACCGTGCCATGCGAATATACTACTTTTCCCTGCTGGGTGGAATTGGCGCGCTGCTTGGCTGGAAGACAAGCGACCTGATGGGGTTATCATTCAGCCCTTACCTGCTGCTGAACGAGATCGTTGTCGGCGGGGTCATCGGCGCTTTGATCGGCGCCCTGATCGGATTAGCTGAAGGCATCGCGCGAAGAAACGTGCTGAGCGCGCTGGGATCGATCGGCCTGGGCAGCCTGATGGGTTTCGCCGGCGGCGCGATCGGTCTGCCCATCGCGGAGCTGCTGTCGATCAACATCCTGGGCGGAGAGGTGTGGAGCCGCGCCTTGGGCTGGGCGGTATTCGGGCTGTCGGTGGGGGCAGCCGCAGGGATTCGCAGCGGAGGGCAGATGTGGAAGAGCGCGCTGGGTGGCGTGTTGGGAGGAGGCATCGGCGGGGTACTGCTGGAGTGGCTGCGAGGTTTGGTCCACGATCCAACACTGGGCAAGGCGCTGGGTATGCTGGCGCTGGGACTGGCGACTGGCGGCTTTATCGCGCTGATCGTGTGGGCGCTCAGTCGTGCCTGGCTTCTGGTGAAAAGCGGGAAACTGAAGGGCACCGAGTTCATCCTGGACAAGTTCCTCAAGAAGGGTTTTCCCTCCATCGTCATCGGCTCCTCGGCGCTCAAAGCGGAGATCGTTCTGCCCGACCCGGACATTGCCCCGCAGCACGCCATGCTGAGTGGCGACGGCGAGAAATTCACCCTGCGCGACATAAGCCCAAAGGGAACGTATATCAACGGTAAAAAAATCGAGGAGAGCCTGCTGCGCAACCGCATGCTGATTAGAATTGGCAGCACCGAGCTGGAATACCGCGAAAAGAGGTGAGAAATGCATCTAAAAAAATCAGCGCTGCTCCCTTGTCTCACTCTGTGCATGCTTCTGGCGTCAGCCTTTACATTGCAGAACGCGGATGAAGATGTCATGCTCCACATCACCCAGGTGGACACCTCGCGCTTCCCCACCGTGATCGTGTATGTGTCAGTCACGGACGCGGGAGGCCACCCATTGGGCGTGGACCCTGACCGGTTAATGATACGCGAGAACGGCGCGGCGGTGAACCTTGAAGCAGTGAGCGGCATGGGTGAACTGCAAAGCGTGACCACCATGCTGGTCATCGATGTCTCCGGCAGCATGGAAACGGCTGGCAAACTGCCATCTGCCAAAGCCTCAGCCGTGGAATACATCAGGCAGATGCGTCCTCATGACCAGGCGGGTTTGATCAGCTACAACACGCAGGCTCTGGTGAGGCAGTCCATCACGGATGACAAAGACGCGCTGATGAGCGCGGTCAACAGCCTGGAAAGCGGCGGAGATACCGCCATGTACGACGCGTTGATGGCGGCGGAAAATGCGCTGGAAGATGTTCCCGGGCGCAAAACGATCATCCTTCTGACGGACGGGCTGGACAACCGCAGCAGCCACAACGCCGCGGACGTTATCGCGGGCATCGGTCCTGCGGGATTGTCCATCTCGGTCATCGGCCTGGGCGATGCCACGCAGGAGGATTACCTGTGGACTTCTCTGGACGAGCAGGCCCTGACCAGCCTGGCGGAAGCCGCCGGAGGAAAGTACAGTTTCGTCAATGACCCGGACGGGTTGCAGGCGCTTTACCAGCAGCTGGGGTACGCGCTGCAAAGCGAATTCGCCATCACCTACACTTCACCCTCCGTCCTGCGCGACGGTTTGAAACGCATGATCACGGTCGAGCTGCTGCCTGAAGGGGCGGGAGCCGGGGTGGAAGGAGAACCGCTCAGCTACAACCCGGGCGGTCTCTTCCCTGAAGTGGCTGACCCGCATACCTGGTGGCTTTTTTGCGGATTAATGCTGCTGATGCTGTTCCTGCTTGTCCTGCCAAGCCTGATTTCGTGGTTGAAGGAGCGTAGACTACGGCGTAAAGAGGAGCTAAAGGACAAGAAGCTCAAACCGATCTCCATCGATGAGATCAAGCGTGTTAAGTTGAAATAAGAAAAGGAGGCCAGTTTACCCGTCTTAGCGCTGTTTGCGGACATATCCAAAGCACCAGGTCAGCAGACTGAAATACACGGTATGGTAGTGCCGGCCTTTGTTCAGGAAATCCTCATCAATCTCTCGGTCGATCTCAGCTTCTGCTGCTTCTTGTGAAACACCTCGTTTAACCAGGTTCTGCACCCACTGGTTTCGCTGCTCCAGGGTCGGGCTGGGCTGACCATACCCTTCGTCACAGATGGCTTTGAACAGCTGCCTTTTCTTGACGCTGTTCACGGGGGGAAACAGGAACCGTCCCGCATCAGAGACGCGGATCTGGATATCGCCCAGTCCAGCCCGGTGCATCAGGATCGGCAGTTTTGCCCCGATGTTGTGATCGACCCCCGTGGTCCTGCGGATCTGGCTGTTAATCGTCTGGAACAATTCCAGCGGAACTGATTCTTGATGATTCACTTCCTCAATGTGAAGCATGGCGGTATGAGCGTTACGATTTGCCTCGCACGCTATCACCATGCCGTTAGGTTTAGTAACGCGGATCATCTCGTTGATCACATCTTCCGGATGGGGGATGTGCATTAATACCGTGTGGGTCAAGGTCACATCATAAGATTGATCCGCGAGCGTGCTGTTGTAGACACTGCCTTCGATGAATTCAGCTTTCCAAGGCGTTCCAGCAAAGTATTGCCTGCCGCGGTTAATCAATTGGGCAGATTGATCTATGCCCAGATATGTGCTTCCAGGAGCCAGCAACGGCATGAGCGCAAGGCCTATCTTTCCGGAGCCGCAGCCGAATTCCGCCAAGCGGCAGGCTTGATCGAGCCTCCAAACATGTTTAACCAAAAAATTTAAATAATCTGCGTTATGCTGTAATATCATGCATTGTTTGAGATATTCATCCCCTTTATCCCAGAAGCCTTCGGGGTAACGCCGTTCGAGCCTTTCGTTTGATTTCGCTTTCCTGGTAGTATCCATATTCGTTCCTTCTTTTCTCCATTACCAAATTCCAGGGATCAACCGTTTTACCCTGCAGGTGTATTGATAATATGCTTCGCCAAAATGCTCGCTCAGAAGCCTCTCCTCGACCTTTATCCGGTAGATCAACCCCGGCAGCAACAGCACCAGGACGGAGGCCAGCCCAGTCAGGCTGGAATATCCCAGACTGATTCCCAGCGCCATGAGAAAGTAACCGGCATAAGCCGGATGACGGATGAAACGATAGGGGCCGTTTTGCACCAGGGCTTGCCCGTTTTTCACCGAGACGTGCCCGGAATAATTATTCCCCAGGGTGCGCCGCGCCCAGACAAACAGGGTGATTCCCAGTATGACCAATCCCAGGCCACAAAAAGCCATCCCGGTAGTGCGGCCAAGTGTGGCAGGCAGGTAGATATATTCCAAAGGAGATAAGTAAAATGCTGCAATCATTCCCAGCGTGATGAACCAAATTGAACGGTCGCCGTGCTCCTCATGCGTTGTTGCCCCTTTTAAAGCCGATTCCCAGAAGCGTCCTTTACGGATAGCGTACTCAATCACCACCCCGGCAGTGTATCCAACACCCACCAGCATCAGGAACCAGCCTAGTGGGTTGGCGGAAAGTGTCTTAAAACCCAGCAGCGCCAACTGCACGGCCAGGATCGGGGCAACCACGACCAGAAAAAACTTCGCCCTCTTACTCATCCTGCCCTCCGACTTTATTCATCCTCGCGGTAGATGAATTTACGCAGTGCTTTGAGCTTGACGCTCTCGGCAAACAAAATACTGCTCAAGCCAGTAATGAACAACAGGGGGATCTCCCAGGGGTGCAGCGGGGCGAATTGAAACACGTCCCGTAAAGCCGGTACAGCCAGCACGAGCACCAGGAAGAACAACGCGCTGCCGCTGATCCACCACAAGGCTTTGTTTGGAATACGCAGTGATTGAAAAATCGATAATGTGCGCGATCGGTTGGCGAAAATCAATCCCAGGTTGCCAATGACCAGCGAAACAAAAGCAAACATGCGCGCTTCACCTTCGCCGAAACCTCTTGTCAGGGCAAAAGCGTATATCCCTGTTACCACAACCAGGATGCCCAATCCCTGGATCAACCCCGATAACACCATCGAGCGACCAAACAGCGGCGCATTCAACTTGCGCGGTGGACGCTGCATGATGTCGGGTTCATCGCTTTCCATTTCGAAAACCACCGTGCAGGCCGGATCGATGATCAGCTCCAGGAACAGCACATGCACCGGCAGGAGCGCCAGCGGCCACTTGAACAAAACCGGGATGAGCGATAAACCCGCAATCGGGATATGCACAGAAAAAATAAATCCCATGGCTTTTTTGAGGTTGTCAAAGATGCGGCGACCCATGCGCACCGCGGCAACGATCGAAGCGAAGTTATCATCCACCAGCACCAGCGCCGCTGACTCGCGGGCCACATCCGTGCCACGGCCGCCCATGGCGATGCCAATATGCGCAGCCTTGAGCGCTGGGGCATCGTTGACACCATCGCCGGTCATGGCGACCACTTCACCATTGGCTTTCAGCGCGCTGACAATGCGCAGCTTTTGCTCAGGCACGGCTCGGGCAAAGATACACGTGGTCTGCATCCGGCGACGCAGTTCATCGTCATTCATGCCATCCAGCTCTGCACCGGTTATGATCTCATCTGCAGGTTTCAGTCCGATCTGCCGGGCGATATTGCGCGCCGTACCGGGGTAATCGCCGGTGATCATGATGACGCGGATGCCAGCATCGTAACACTCCTTGACCGCGCCGGGTACTTCAGCGCGAATCGGATCAGCCAGGCCCAGCAGACCAACGAGTTCGAATTTAAAATCGTGCTGCTGCGCCGGCAAATCCACTGGGGTGAATTCCGCTTTGGCCACACCCAGCACGCGCAATCCCAGGTCGGCCATGCGGTTGATCTCCCCGCGCAGGGCAACCATCTGCACTGGATTGAAATGGCACAAATCGGCAATCGCCTCGGGGGCGCCCTTGGCCGCCACCATAAAGACCGTGCGGCTTGTGGAACGCCAGACATGCGACATGGCCAGCAGCGACTCTGAAAGCGGGTATTCCCGCATCAGGTTCCAATCAGTGTGCAGGTGTTCGGTGTTGACCAGTGTGCGCCCGCCCAGTTCTTTGATCGCCCTCTCCATCGGGTCGAACGGATCCACGGGGGTTGCCAGGATGCCGAATTCAGCCAGCTCGTGAAACGACTCGGGCAAAGTGCGCTGCGCCAGCCCAATTTCCAGCAATTTACCATTAACCATCATGTGGGTGACCGTCATGCGGTTTTGGGTCAGCGTACCAGTTTTGTCAGTGCACAGAACGGTGGATGCTCCGAGCATTTCGACAGCCGGAACGCGCCGCGTCAGCACGTGATGCTGCGAGATGCGCCAGGCTCCCATTGCCAGGAAAATCGTCAGTACCACAGGGAATTCCTCGGGAAGGGTGGCCATGGCCAGAGTGAGACCCGCCAGGAAACCGCGCAGCCAGTCACCGCGCGTCAATCCGAACATGACAACTACCAAAACGCACATTGCCAACCCGATCAAGGCAAAGTTGCGCACAATCCTGCTTGTCTGCTGCTGCAAGTTGGTGTCCTCAGGCTGCAAGACCTGAAGGGCTTTACCTATCTTGCCGATCTCCGTGCGCATCCCTGTAGCCCTAACCTGAGCCACTCCCTGCCCTTTGACCACCAGTGAGCCAGAATAGATAAAGGGCTGATCGTCGCCGCCGGGGTGTCCCATTTCCAGGCATCCATCCCATGCTTTCTTGCGCACCGGCACCGATTCGCCTGTCAGCAGGGATTCATCCACAGAAACGCTGGAGCCTGTCAGCAAGACGGCATCGGCAGGCACGCGGTCGCCTTCGGCAATCAGCAGGATATCGTCTCGGACGACCTCTCGTCCAGCGACGCGCTGCTGCCGTCCATCGCGGATCACCAATGCGCGGGGACTGGAGAGGTCGCGCAGCGCCTCCAGCGCTCGCTCAGTTTTTTGCTCCTGGTAAAATGTGATGCCGATGATGACGGCCACAAAACCGATCAACATCAGCGCTTCCTCATGATCGCCCAGGAAAAGGTAGAGCAGACCGCAGGCGATCAGCATCAGGAACATGGGCTCACGCACCACCTCGAGCAGGATGTGAAAAATGGTACGCTTCTTCGTACCGGGCAGTTCGTTGTATCCATCCACAGCCAGGCGTTCGCGTATTTCCTGATCCGTCAGACCCTGATGCATGAATTGGTCGGTTGGTTTGTTCATGGCGTCATTTCTCTTTCACATGGTTGACACCCTGCTGGAACAAGGCAGTGATGTGCGGGTCAATGGCAGTGTAATAAACTTCCTTGCCGTCGCGGCGTGCCTGGACGATGCGCATCTGGCGCAATCCGCGCAGGTGATGCGAGACTGCCGATTCGGTCAGGTCGAGCATTTCCGCGATGGCCGAGGTATTGGCTTCCTTCTCGATGATGGCAGAAAGGATACGCACCCGGCTGGTATCACTGAAGGTGCGAAAGAGTTCGGCGACATGCGCCGCCGTGTGTTCATCAAGAAAGGCTGATTCCATCGGATCTCCGTAATATTTATATTTGAACAATAACTCAATTGTTTGTTTTATTATATCACGGCCTGCAAATATTCCGCCCTCTTAACCGCTGTAGACACGGGACCTGGAGTTCTTGGCGTTATGGCCCCGACATCCTTTTATTGGTCAGGCTTTTTGCCACCCAGGATTGGCAATCGTGCACGATCCCACCAACGATCACGTGAACGACTGCGCCGGTTCAGGCGCTGGGAAATCACCCTGTCGCAGAAGTGATCACACCCATCTGAAGTTTGGCAAAGCCAATCGACCGAAACAATAAAAGGAAATCTTGACAACGCTTAACATTGTGATATATTTCACTACAATTAACTAATAAGGACGTTTAACTATGTCTGGACAACAAGAATTTTCCGACGTACTCTCTGAGTGGTCTGAGCTGTTCATGCAGCACTCCTTTCATGCCTTCAAGCGGTTCATGGACCAGGCGGGGCTCACCCATTCGCAGACCTCCACGTTGATGCGCCTGTACCACGGCAAATCCTGCCAGGTGTCCGAGGTCGGCTCGCATGTTGGCGTGACCAACGCTGCCGCCAGCCAGCTGGTGGACAAGCTGGTGCAGATGGAACTGGTGCAACGCAGCGAGGATCCCCTGGATCGCCGCACGCGCAACCTGCGCCTGACTGAAAAAGGTCGCATCCTGATGGGCCAGGCATTCGCCGCGCGCAAGCGCTGGCTGGAACAGCTCATCGCCACCCTGCCCGTTGAAAAACACAGCCTGATCCTGGAAGCCATCCGCGAGATGACCGCTGCTGCCCGTTCCCTGTCAGGTGCCAATGATTCCACGGCAGATCAGAATATCAACCAGCCGCGCTAAACCTCAAATATAGAAGGATCATTAACTTTGAACCATAACCCTAGACCCAAACAAGCCGCCCAGCCCAACATGGTCTTTCGCGCCATCCGCTACCTAAAACAGCAGGGCTGGAAGGCATTTCTGCCGTACATCTTCCTGCTGGTCTCCTCGCTGTCGCAGCTGGCAGTACCCACCATTATCCGCCGCATCATCGATGCCATCACGGACGGCTACAGCGCCAAAATGGTGCTGGACAACCTGGCCCAGATCCCCGAGCAGATGCTGGGCACCGCCCTGCCCAAAGTCCTGGAGTTTCTCGATCTTCCCGCCAGCCTGACCATCGATCAGCTCCTCGCCCAGATGACATCCCAGCTGGATGCCGCACCTGCCGCGCTGATTGGCGCCGCTATCCTGGTGGTCGTTTTTGCCGTCCTGAGGGGTGTCTTTGGATTTCTTACCTCATACTGGGCGGAGCGCAACTCGCAGGGTATCGCCTTTGACATGCGCAACGACCTGTATGCCAAGATCCAGCGCCTTTCCTTTTCGTATCACGACAAGAACCAGACCGGACAGCTGATGGTGCGCGCCACGGACGACGTGGAAAAAGTGCGCATGTTCCTGGGTCAGGGCTTCCTGCAGCTGTTGAGCGCGTTCGTCCTGCTCACCGGCACGCTGATCATTCTGTTCACCAGCAACGCCTCGCTGGCCTGGAAAACCCTGTGGATCCTGCCGGTGGCTTTGATCATGTTCGTCGTCTTCAGCCGCCTGTCCTTCCCGCTTTTCTCCAAGGTGCAGCAAAAGCTCTCCACGCTCAATACGGTGCTGCAGGAGAACGTGGCCGGCATCAAGGTCATCCGCTCTTTCACGCGAGAACCCTCGGAGACCAGGAAGTTCAAGGGGGCTGCGGACGCGCTCCTGCAGCACCAGCTCAAGATCGCCCGGCTGTTCACCTTCCTGTTCCCGCTCATTTTCTTCATTGCCAACCTGGGACAGGCTTCCACGATGTACTTTAGCGGCAGGCTGATCATTGAAGGCGGTTTGACCCTGGGGCAGTGGCAGGAATTCAGCCTGTACCTGATGTACCTGTTCATGCCCATCGCCCAGTTCGGCTTCATCATCAGCCAGTTCGGGCAGGCCAACGCCTCCGCCAACCGCATCTTTGAGATCCTGGATGCCAAATCCGACGTGACGGACAAGCCCGACGCCATCGCGCTGCCTGCCATCAAAGGACATGTCAGGTTTGAAGATGTCACCTTCCGCTATTTCGGCAGCGGAGATCCGGTGCTGCAGAAGGTCAGCTTTGAAGCCAAGCCCGGGCAGTCGATCGCACTGCTGGGAGCCACTGGTTCGGGAAAAACAACCATCATCAACCTTCTGCCGCGCTTCTACGATCCCAGCGAGGGACGCATCACTATCGACGGGCACGACCTGCGCGACGTGACGATGGAGTCGCTGCGCAGCCAGATCGGCATCGTGCTGCAGGAGACCACGCTGTTCAACGGCACCATCCGCGAGAACATCGCCTTCGGACGTCCGGATGCCAGCATGGACGATATCACCGCCTCTGCCAAAGCCGCCGCCGCGCACGACTTCATCATGTCCTTCCCGGATGGCTACGAAACGCACGTGGCGGAACGCGGTATCACCCTATCCGGGGGTCAGAAGCAGCGCATCGCCATCGCGCGCGCCCTGTTGCTCAACCCCAGCATCCTCATCCTGGACGACTCCACTTCAAGCGTGGACCTGTCAACCGAAGCCGAGATCCAGAAGGCGCTGGACTCCCTGATGGAAAACCGCACCAGTTTTGTCATCGCGCAGCGCATCACCACCGTGATGAAAGCCGATCAGATCCTGGTGCTGGAAAAAGGACGCGTGGCTGCAGCTGGCCGGCACGCCCAGCTGCTGGAAGAATCGGAAATCTACGCTGAGATCTATCACTCTCAGCTGGTCGGCGACGAGAACGCGGAGATACGGGAATGACCCCGGCGGAAAAGGAGATTTGAAATGTTCGGTGGACCACAACACATGCTTAAACAGGAAACCCACAAACCGAAGAAAGTGGGCAGCACGCTCAGACGCCTGGGTTACTACCTAAAACCGTACTGGTGGATCGGCATCCTGATCGTCCTGCTGCTGGTCGTATCCACCTGGATCCAGGTGACCACGCCAAAGATGATGGGCCAGATCGTGGACTGCTTCCTCGTCCCAACCATCTCCAGCGTGACAGGCAGCAGCATGCTGGGTGGATCGCTCAGCGCCAGTTCCACGTCCAGCTGCTGGCTTGTCTCAGATCCGGAGGGAGTAACCCAGACAATCATCAAAGGCTTGTACAGCTTCGGTAATTTCGCTGCGCCTTCAGAAACGGCAATACAATCCAACGCTGAGCGACTGCTGGGATTGGGCAGGATGATCATCCTGCTGGCGGTCTTTTTCGCCGTCAACGCAGTGTCGATTGGCCTGGCCAACCTGGGCATGCAGTGGAGCGGTCAGCACATGATGCGCGACCTGCGCGTGGAGGTATTCCGCAAGCTGCACCAGCTGCACCTGGGGTATTATGCCGAACACGAAGCCGGCGACCTGATGAGCCGCGTCACCAACGACGCTGAGACCATCGGTCACGCGCTGAACATGGCTGTGCTGAACGTCATCAGCGGCATCATGCTCCTGGTATGGATCATCTACGTGATGCTGAGCGAGAACATCCCCTTCGCGCTGCTGAGCATGGCGATCATGCCGTTCATGGTGCTGGCCACCGTGTGGTTCTCCAGCCAGGCGCGCAAGGCGTTCCGCAAGACACGCAAGGAACTGGGTAATGTGAACGCTGAACTGCAGGAGGGTATCTCCTCCGTGCGCGAAGCGCAGGCCTTCAGCCGCGAGGATGAGAATATTGAAGAATTCCGGAAGGTGAATGCCGCCAACCGCGACGCCAACATCCGTGCCGTCGCCTTCACCTCCGCACTGTCACCCGTGCTGGAAGGACTGGGCTACGTGGCGCTGACCATCGTCGCCAGCGTGGGCGGGTTGATGCTCCTGGGCAAACTGGACCTGTTCGGAACGGTCGTTTCGATGGGCCTGGTGATTGCGTTCATCGGCTACGTGCAGCGCTTCAACCAACCCATTCAGCAGATCTCCATCCTGTGGACGAACATCCAGAACGCTATCGCTGCTGCCGAGCGCATCTTCAACCTTCTGGACGAAAAAGCGGAGGTGCAGGACGCTCCCGACGCCAAGGAAATGAAGGTTATCAACGGAGAGGTCGTCTTCGACGATGTTTGCGCAGAATACATCAAAGGCCAGCCGGTGCTGCAGCACGTCAGCTTCACCGCCAGGCCAGGACAGACCATTGCCATCGTTGGTCCCACCGGTGCGGGGAAAACCACCATCGCCAACCTCATCCCGCGCTTCTATGACATCTGCAGCGGCAGGATCACCATCGACGGCATGGATGTGCGCGAGGTAACCGCTGCCAGCCTGCGCAGCCAGATCGGCGTGGTGCTGCAGGACACCTTCCTCTTCAGCAGCACGGTGATGGAAAACATCCGCTTCGGCAAACCGGGTGCCACGGATGAGGAAGTTCTGGCAGCCGCCAAACTGGCCAACGCGGACACCTTCATTGAACGTCTGCCGGAAAAATATCAGACCGTGCTGGGAGAGCGCGGCAGTGGTCTTTCCCAGGGACAGCGCCAGCTGCTTTCCATCGCCCGGGCAGCCCTGGCGAATCCACGCATCCTGATTCTGGACGAAGCCACATCCAGCGTGGACACACGCACCGAGCGCCTGATTCAGAAAGCCCTGGAATTGCTCCTGAAGGGACGCACCAGCTTTGTCATCGCGCACCGCCTGAGCACCATCCGCAGTGCGGACCTGCTCCTGGTGGTGGATGAAGGACACATCGTGGAATCCGGAAAACACGAGGAGCTGCTGGCAAAGAAGGGCTACTACCACAGGCTGTACATGAGCCAGTTCGATGCGAACATCGACGTGAATAAAGACCAAAAAGGTAAAGTGATAGGCAGCCCCAGCCCGGCAGCCGCGTAAAGCAAAAATCATCCAACAATCAGGTACAATCATCCATGGAGTGCTTCAAAGATATTCCATGGATGTTTTTATAGTCCTGGTAGAGGTGAGATGTTGAAGAAAACTCGCCGTCACAGTAACCTGGTTGTGTGCGCCCTGTTGATGGCTGTCCTCCTCGCTGGCCAGGCATGCCGTCCGGATGGCAGCCAAACAGCCACTCCAAACTCCACGCAGGTCTTGCAAACCGTCGCGGTTTTACAGGCCCAGGCCGTTCTCCCTGCAGTATCGATCACCCCGGAAGCAGTATCAAGTCTGCCAAGTAATACGCCTTCACCCAGTGCCACAGCATCCTTAGCGTCATCCAGCGATGTTCCCTGTCTCAAACTGGAGTACCTTGGGGGTGTGACCGAACCGGCTGGCGGTGCTTTTTACCCTTTTCAATACTTTACCAGGACCTGGCAGGTCAAAAATACCGGCTCCTGCATTTGGACAACCGATTACGCACTGGTTTTCGCCGGTGGGGAATCCATGGAAGGTCCGCTCCGAAGATACTTGTCTGTCGAAGTGCCCCCGGGGGATACAGTCGACCTGGTGGTTACATTATCTGCCCCCGGCACACCCGGCACGCACAGCGGGTACTGGATGCTGCAAAGCAGCAGTGGAGTCAATTTCGGCTTCGGTGAGGACAACAGCCTGGCCTGGTCAGTCGAGATCGAAGTCATTGAAAACCAGTTCCACAGCGATCCAATCCCCGAGCCGCTTGACTCCGTCAATTTTGATTTCGCGGCCGCTGTCTGCGAAGCCGAGTGGACGAGCAGTTTTGACCCACCCAGCGTGCCTTGCCCAGGGTATGCAGGTGATCAAACTGCCTGGGCAGCCATTCTCACCGATCCCTTACTGGAGGGCGGCAACCAGGACAATGAGCGAACCATCTGGTTCCACCCGGATGGGCAGCGCGGGCACTGGCTGACCGGGAAATTCCCTGCCTACCAGGTTCAACCCGGTGATCATTTCACGGCGGTCATCGGCTGCCTGGGGATGAGCCCCATGTGCGATGTTTCCATGTCGCTGGAGTACATTGAAAGCGACAACACGTTCCTGATCGGGAGCTGGCAGGAAGTCAACGACGGCAGCATCCAGTCGATCGATATTGACCTGTCCGACCTCCTTGGACACACGGTCCAGTTCGCGCTGACAGTCAGCGGCAACTCGAACGCCTCTGATCCTGACGCGTTCTGGCTGGTACCGGTGATCCGCAGCCTGCCCTGACACATTAAGTAAAGTTACCTGCCCTTTGCCAAGAACCAGTTTTCAATGTCGACCTGCAGAAAAAGGGAACTTTTCTGGTGGTTTCAGCGTCTCTGATGCAAGCCGGACGCCTCGGTCTCCGATAATTGACTATAATTCAAGAACCATAACGCGCGTCCGCGACGGAGGTCATTATGAAACGCAACCATCTTTCGCTTTTTATCTTTCTGATCGCTGCGTTGTCTCTCGCGGCCTGCCAGATCGGCAAGCCTGCCATGACTACGCCTGACCCGCTGTCGCTCGCAGCGACAGTGTCAGCGCTGCAGACCCAGGCGGCGCTGCAGACCCAGGCTGTGCAGCCAGCTAGCCCGGCTGCCCCGACGCAGACGGCCACCCCCGCCGCGACCAACACCCCCATGCCAACCGCCACGCGCTCGATCCCCTGCCTGGACCTGGACTACATCAAGGATCTGACGATCCCGGATAACACGGTGATGAAACCCGGTCAGACTTTCGTCAAGAGCTGGCAGGTGAAGAATGTCGGCTCCTGCACCTGGAACACCAACTACGCGCTTGTTTTCGTCAGCGGTACATCCATGAGCGGACCGGCGCGGGTGAACCTGCCCAGGTCTGTCAGCCCGGGCGAAAGCATCGACCTTTCGGTTTCGCTGACCGCGCCTGGTGCCGCTGGTACATACCAGGGCAACTGGATGCTGCAGACCGACGGGGGAACCAATTTCGGTTGGGGCACGAACAGCAGCCAGTCGTGGTGGGTGAAGATCGTGGTCACCGAATCAGCGTATTTCAGCGACCCGGTGCCTGTTCCTCTGGTCTCCCTGTCGTATGATTTCGCAGCCAATATCTGCAACGCCACCTGGACCAGCAGCACGGGCAAGCTGACCCTGCCCTGCTCCGGGTATGCCAGCAAGGAATACGCCTGGGCCTCCGTGCTGATGGCGCCTGTGCTGGAAGGCAATGTCCTGGACGACGAGCGTACCTTATGGATGCACCCGGATGACGACAACACGGGCTGGATCAAAGCCATCTACCCGGCTTACAGCGTACAGGATCACGATCACTTTCGCGCCATCATCGGCTGCCTGGATCGATCCAAGACCTGTAATGTCACCATCTCCCTGGATTACAGGGTGGGTGGCGTGACGACCAACCTGGGCACATGGAACGAGGTCAACGACGGTGTTTTCAGAGATGTGAATATCGATCTTTCACCGCTGGCAGGGCAATCGGTGCAGTTTATCATGACCGTCAGCTCAAGCGCCAAGACTGGAGAAGCGGATGCTTTCTGGCTGGATCCATCGATCCTGCCGATGCCTTGAGCAGATCACCAGGAGGAGATTTCCATCTCCTCCTGGTATTTAATCCACCATCTCAAAATAGATCGGGTTGGAGAGGAGGGCTGGCAGACGTGGAATACCAGGCAGGAACTCGCGCCATACCTCGACCCGAACAAAACCCGGTTTGTCGACCGCGACCGCACCGTCAAAGCTTGCGTCGGATTCAACCTGCGTGAGTGGCTGATTGCCATCCGCAGTGACAACCTGCAGCACATCCCCCTTCTTTAAGTTGTCAGCTGAGATATGCACTTCCTGGTGTTCGGAAAACACCGCACTGTCTCCCATCATCACCGCGCCGGATGTCATTTCCAGGGTGGGTCCATCCGGGGAAAAAATAACATAGGCATGCCCGAGACGCAGCGCCTGGAGAATATCGGCAGGACTGGCTGACATGCAAGACACGACGGTGGTTGGCCCTCCGGGAAAAAGGAACAGCTGGCTGCGGTGGTAATCACTGCCGCCGCAAATTGGCACTCTTTTTCCCGCCACCAGCAGGTTCTGCCACAAGCCCACCGTCCTAAAATTAGCTTCCCGCATCGGGCCGTTCCAGACCTCAAGGCAGTCGAAAGGGATGGTATTGATGTCCAGCTTGAAGGGGCACACCTCCTCAAAGGGATGGTTGAGCACGATCAACGCTCCCCGCTCCCGCGCGGATGCAAACCGCAGATGGATCTGATCGAGCCCATTGGCGTGGAACGGGCCGTCGTACGGCCGATCGACACCCAGGAAATTCGCGTGCCCAAGGTAATGCGTCCACTCAACCCCCGGAATCAGCGTGATTCCCGGGATCGTGGGCAGTTCAATGGTAGAGATCATCTGGTTGTGATCCGTTATGGCAAGGAAATCCAGTCGGTGTCGCGCAGCATGCCTGGCAAGCTCCTCCACGCTCAGCACGCCGTCCGATCCAAGCGTGTGCGTGTGCAGATCGCCTTTCAACCAGCGTTTTGCCTTATATGTGAACGCGAGCTCATAATGGACGCTGACACCCTGGGATGAGACCTTGTAGGCTCCCAGCAGAATACGCCATTTTCCCTCGGTCATCGGGCGGGGGCGGTATCCCGGCGTGGCGCTGATCTCGCTGACAAATATCTTGGTCTTATCGGAGCCTGAAGCACCCACCTGGGTTCCGTCCGCGGCGATCAGACCCAGGTCGATGATGTTCTGCTCCTGCCGGGTTGTTAATTGTCCGCTGGTGGTTTTCAAGACAACTTCAGCAAACCGCTCGTACCGGTAGCAAAGCGTGAACGATTCCACACCTGACGGCATGCTAAAGGGAATCTCCAGGTACTGCCCCTGCTGGTCATGCCTGACATCAACCACAATCTGTAAAGGCTTGTCTATGACATCTCTCCTGTATTAGGCGGGAATCGGTCCCAGTTCCCGCTCAAGAAACCATTTGATCTGCCGGTCCCAGAAGAACCAGTTGTGCCCGCCATCCTCCTCGTGATACTCGCAGTCAACCCCCAAATCCTTGCAGGCGGCGTGGAACATTCCGCTCAGCGGATACAGGTCTTCCTGCCGGCTGACACTTACATACAACCGGGGAATTTTCTTGCCGGATTGCACCGCCTGTTGAAGCCAGGTAGCCGGGTCGTGCCTGCTGCCAGTCAATGCCTCCAAGTCTCCAAAAAGCAGGCTGAATTCCGCCTGGCGCGGGTCGTTTGGATTAGCGCGCAGGATCTGCAGGGAGAGCACCCCTGAGAAGCTGGCCGCGGAGTGGTAAAGCTCCGGGTGAAGCAGGGCAGCTTTCATGCAGCCATACCCTCCCATCGAACAACCCGCGATGTACGTGTCTTCGCGCAAAGGTGCCAGCCCGAAAACATCCCGCAAATACGCCGGCAGCTCCTCGACCAGGTACGAAAAGTAGTTCTGCCCGTTGGGCTGATCGATGTAGAAGCTGCGCCCAAATGACGGCATGACCACCACCAATCCGTACGCGGCAGCCAGTGACTCGATGGCGGTGAAGCGCTGCCAGGCGCTGGCGTCATCGCTCAGGCCGTGCAGCAGGTAGAGCACTTTTCGTTTGGCTACTGGCATGACGCCCATCCTGCCCGGGTCGGGCAGGATCATGTACAGCGGAAGACAGACTTTGGTCGTCTCGGCAACATGGTCCAGCCGAAGCAGGCTCATACCCGGCCTCCCGCGTTCGTCACGTCCGCGGCGGTCTGCCCGCTGGATGGTTTTCTGAACTTCATGAAGAATGAGAACGCCAGGCTGAGCACCATCAGGATGGGCGGAAAAATGGTCAGCAAAAAGCGCGCCGCGTTCCCGGGCTGCAGGCCGGGTTTCTCACCGCTCTCGAAGGCGTACAACTTGAAGACCAGGAAGAACGCCAGGCTGGTGAAAAGCCCGTTCAGCCTGTTCATGAACCCGAGCGCGTTGGAGATGATCCCCTCCCGGCGCACCTTGTGCTTCTCCGCGTCCTCATCCATGATCTTGGCGCCGATGAGATCCATGGTGGTGATGACGCCGGCAAAACCAAAACCCACAAAAGCTGCGCAGATGATGGCGGCGACCAGGGACTTGGCAAAATACAGCGGTACGAAGGCGGCCGCCAGCGATATCAACGCGATGCGCCAGACCGGCAGCAGTGAGAATTTTCTGACCAGATAAGCCCACACTGCCACGCAGCCGATCGCGATCAGCAGCACTGACGCGAAGAGAAATGTGGTTTGCCCCTCAGACAATCCCAGGGAGTATTTCACGTAAAAGGGCATGGATGCCAGCACGAGCGACATGGCGGCACTGTAAAAAGCGTTGGCAAAACCCGCCACCCAGAACTTCCAATTGGTCAGCAGGTCGCGAATGCTGCTCCACAGGCCAGGTTTCTTTTCTTCGGGTTCCGGGTCCTTTTCGCGGCAGGTGAGCGACATGTACAGGATGACCGCGCCGCCCAGAACGCCGTAGATGATCGCTGTCAGGCCGTAACCAATAGCTTTGGTGACCATGGGGGTGAGAGCGATGCTGATGATCATCGCCACCAGCTGGAAAGCCTGGCGCAGGGCGTTGGCTTTTGCGCGGCGTTCATCCGTCGGGAACAACTCCGGGAAGAGCGCGCCGTAGTTGGCGTTGATGACCGAATCCAGCGTACCCGTCAGGATGTAAAAAAGCATGCAGTAGGCGAACACGGAGTTACCCTGCAGGAACGCCGGCGTGTTGTAAAAAGCGATCAGCCCCAGGATGAGCAGCGGCGTACCGATCACCAGCCACGGGCGCCGCCTTCCCCAGCGCGAGCGGGTCCGGTCGGAAAGGAAGCCGTAAACCGGGTTGTCGATGGCATCGATGAACGTGTAGATCAGCAGCATCAGCGCAAACTGAGCCGTGGTCACCCCCAGCGTATCAACGTAGAAAATGGCAGCATAGGTTTTGAGCATATTAATGGGAATGGAAGTACCAAACATCCCGATGGCATAATTGAAGATACTGGCTTTTGGTTTGTTCATCACAAGCCTTCCCGGAGCAGATTTTGGAGCTTTGCCATTCGAACAGAATCGCGATCCAATATAAAAACTATATATCTTTTTCCTCCTCTGTCAAACATCCTGGAATAACACAAAAGGAGACCTGCGTCTCCTTTTGTATAGGGGCACCTATTTGATACCTTACTGCTTGTCGGCACTTTTTTGGGTTATCTTCTGCAACAGCTCCGCGTGCGTCTTTTTGGTGATGGGGTACCAGATCAGCAGCGGCAGGCTGATGATGAGAACAATCGCCGGGACGGGACCGAAGAACAGGCGGATGCCCAGCAGCGCCCGGGTGGACTGCCCCGAGAGGTAGCCGTTGTAGCCGAACAGCTTGAGCGCCCAGCCGCTGACGGCAATGCCCAGCGCGCCGGTGAACTTTCCCAGGAACGACCACATGCCGTAGTAGATACCCTCGTGCCGCTCGCCGGTCATCACCTGGTCGTATTCCACCACGTCCGGCAGCATGCTCCACGGGAAGACCCACTGCCCCGAGAAGCCCAGTCCCGCGATGAAGACGATGACATAGATCAGGGGTGTGGAACCCATGGGGAAGAAAAAGGTGGCAATGACCGCCAGGCTGGCGATGAGCAGCCCCAGCGCGTAGGATGGCCCTTTGTTGATCTTGTCCGAGATGTAGCGCCAAGGGAACAGGAAGGCTCCGATGGATACCAGCAGGAGCAGCATGATGAAAGTCAACTGGTTTTCCATGCGCAGCTGATAGATGACAAAGTAAGAAAGCAGCGAGGTGAGCAGCGTGAAACTGAAGCTGCTGAGGAACTGCGCGCCCATCAGCTGCATGAAGGGCTTGTTTTTGAAGGTGGTCAGGAACGATTTGATGGGAGGCATGCTGTTGGGGGTGAACTCGGGGCGCTTGCGCTCCTTGACGGTCAGCGTCGTGGTCAGGATGGTCAGGATGGCGACCATACCGAAGGTAGCGCCGACGGCGGACCAGGACTGCTGGGTGGTGATGTGCAGCGCGTCCTGAATGATATCCGCCAGCATCTTGGTGATGCCCGCCCCGATGATGTAGCCCAGCACGGTGAAGACTTCGCGCACGGTGGTCAGCGAGGTGCGTTCGCGGTAATCCAGGGTCAGCTCAGGCGTCATGGCGTAATAGGCAATGCTGACAGCAGAATGGAAGGTGTCGAAGAGCAAAAAGGTGACCAGCACCGCCAGGAAAGCTTTCCAGCCCATCAGCGCGTCGGGCAGCGAGAACATGAGCCAGGTGCTCAAGCCCAGAGGGATCACCCCCAGCAGCATCCACGGGCGTCGTCTGCCCCATCTGGATCGGGTCTTGTCCGACAGGTAGCCGAAAAAGGGATCGTTGATGGCGTCCCAGGTAAGCTTGCCAACCATCAGCGCGGTGCCCGCCATGGCGGGGTCGACATGGACGATATCGGTGTAGAAAAATAGCAGCCAGAACTGGATGGAAGCGGTCAGCGCCTGGATACCCAGGTCGGCAATCCCGTACAGGAACTTGGTGCTGTTCTTCAACTTTTCGGTGGGTGCAACAGCGGTCATGGTGTTGTCTCCTTTTGCATGAATTGGGCAGCGGCGATGAGGAATTCATCGGCCCGCACGACTTTCACTTTTTGCGCGTCAAGCGTCTTCACAAAATTATACACGTCCGCCACGGTTGTGCAGTAGGCGAACAAGTGACAGGCGATAAAGCGCGGACCCTTGCCAGCAGCCTCCTCCACCTGTTCGCGGATGCCTGCCAGCACCCTGTCGGCATTCCAGCCGATCTGGTCCACGTGCGGCCAGGCGTAGGCTACGAAGGGGCGCCCGTCAGTCATATACATGGGCATGCGGTTGAGGTGGAAGTAGCCGGCAATGTAGCCGAGAAAATTCCCGGGGGCTTCACCGTGCTGGCGCACCACCCGCATGGGTGGGTCGCCGGTGTAAGAGGTGGTGATGCGGATATCCGCCAGGTCGCACAGCCGCCCGCTTTCGCGCAGGTACGCCGGCAGGTCAGGCACCAGCGGCGGGATGACATAACCCGCCCCGCTAGGTCCCGCCACCAGCATGTCCTTTGGTTTCAGGTGGCGGTAGTAGTATCCCAGCAGCGCCGGGGCGATCTCCACCAGCAGCGGCTGTACTTCCCAGTTGAAAGGTACTCGGCCGTGTTCTATTCGCCGCCAGTTGCCCACCTCAGCCGTGTTCATCAGGGTGAACTGATCGCCATCCGAGAGGGTGAAGGTCAGGTAGACCCTGTCCTGCAGTTTGACTTTTTCAGGCGCGGTATATCTTTGCTTCCATGGCACCTTGGCGGGCAAGCGGCTGTGAAAGGAATAGTTGTTGGCGAGGAATGTCGGCGCCAGGCGCAGACCGTTGGCTGAGATCGCCAGCATGAAGGCGAACTCATCGTCGCGGTCGGAGTGCCAGCCGAAGATGGTCGGGTACGGCGCGGCTTTGACGGCGCGCTGGATGCGGTTGCCCAGTCGCGTCTCAGGCTCGCCCAGCTCGATCAAAATACGAGCAATCCAGCGAATCACCCCATCCAGGCGTGTGTTAAAGAGGAAATTTCGCAAGCCGAACGGGCCAGCGATCAGCAGCAGGAGCAGCTTCTGCCCCAACCCGCGTAATCCGCCTTTGCGGAAGCAGGACAGACAGAAGACGAAGAGCCGGTTTTGAACGACGTAATCCGTGAACTCTGCGCGCTGCCAGGCAGGTTCCACGTGCGCCACCTGCCCGGGTTTGCAGCGCGGAAAGAGATGTCGCAGCGCCCAGCGGTACAGATCTGCGCGATCTTTGAAACGCCCGCGCAGATCTTCGATCACGTCCAGCCCGGAGATCTTCTTCACCTGCTCCACCTGGTTGGGATGCACCAGCAGCAGGTCTTCCAGCCCGGCGTAGGTCAGCGCCAGGTTGACCGAATCCAACAGGGCGGGATCCCACACCACCAGCCCGGTCAAGGCTTTCTGGTACCTGCGGATGGCAGAGGGCAGGTCTTTCAGCTTTTTTACCGTCAGCCCGTACTCCTGGATGTAGTAATCAAGGTTGTCCAGATCGTTGCGGTTGAGTACCGCGCGGTACCTGCCGATCCAGTTCTCCTGGCTCATCTGCACAGAGTTGGTTTTACGCGTGCCGGGGTCGTCGTAGTTGCCGTAATCCAGGAAGAGCTTCGCCCCACCGCGATTGACCAGCCCCTGCAGGCAGTTGGCGGTCAGTCGCTCGGCATAGCCCAGCCCGGATACATCTAGAAGATCAACAGTCAGGTTCTTTTCAGGCATACATGAAATCCTTTGTTATGCTACTTCATGTGCGAGGATATATTGGATGACATCGGAGTAATGCGGTTGGCAGTTACCCGCCAGCAGGTTCTGCAAGGGGATGAAAAACGGTCGCGGCAGCGCGTCCCAGCCAAACCAGCCTACTTCTGTTGATTCCTCGGGCGCACTCAGCGCGGCGTCGCCTCCGGCGTAGTCAACCTGCATCCAGATGGTGATGTAGTGTTTGTCTTCTGCTTGAAATATGTCATTGGTAAGCGCCACAAACCGCGGATGAACGCCGTGCACGCCGGTCTCCTCCAGCATCTCCCGCAGGGCGCAGTCTTCGGGTGTTTCACCAAACTCGAGGTGCCCGCCAGGCATGGACCAGCTGCCCGCCCCGTGCGCGTGCGCGCGGTGCAGCAGCAGCACTTTTCCATTGTGAGAACAGATCACGCCGACACCCACCATGGGAAACTTCGACTCATTCACCCCACAACTCCTTCGCCCGAGCCGCCCAGGCATCAAACCCGGCGGGTTCCGCGGGGAATCGCAGGTAGTGCGCTTTGATCCTTCCTGCCAGCGTTGAAGCTGCCAGAAACTTCTTCAGGCTGTGCAGTTCAAACTGCCCGGTCAGTACACCCCAGGCGAGCGCCGCGCCTACCCTGAGCATCTTTTTGCGATCGAAAACAATCTCGTAATTGCGGTTGAGCTCCTCGAAATCCGCGCTGGAAAAGATGATGCCCTGCCTGAACAGGTAGTTGACCGCCCTGCGAGAGAGCTCCGCCGCGGCTGGCAGCTGCGCCAGGCTGGCAGCGAACTTGGCACCCTGTCCGCGATGGTACGCGACATTGTACGCCCACAATCCCGCCCGGCTGGTGTCACCTGCGCGCAAGGCCTGGTCGGCAGCCTCAACCGCGCACATCACCGCCGCGAAACCCGAGGTGACTCCCTCGCCGGAGAAGGGCTTGTTCTG
Source organism: uncultured Anaerolineaceae bacterium (assembly GCA_964498605.1). Classification (GTDB taxonomy): domain Bacteria; phylum Chloroflexota; class Anaerolineae; order Anaerolineales; family Anaerolineaceae; genus JBGQAS01. The sequence continues at coordinate 24,256 of CAZCHK010000019.1, forward strand.
GTTGGCGCTATCGCCGATGAGCATCACTCCGTTGCCCACCAGCGAGAAGGGTGTGCGCGTGAAGGGGATGGCACCCTGACGCCTGCCAACCACCTTGCCGGGATCACCGAAGTACTCCTGGCGCCATGCCCCATGCAACTGCCAGGCGTTCTCAAAGCTCCTGGGCTGGCCAATACCCAGCACCACGTCGTCACCGTAAGACTTGTTCCAGAAGGCCTTGTGAAACATGTAGCCGTTGCTCCCAGTGGGAAACCCTGCCGGTATATCCGTGCGCAGCTCCAGGCACACATACAAACATCTGTCCGCCGGTACGGGCTGGTTCTCAACTCCAAAGTCATCCGGCAGACGCGTGCGCACCGCTCCCGTCAGCCCTGAGGCGTCTACGATCAGGTTTGCGCGCGCTTCACCTTCGACACCGTCAAAGTCTACCTTCAACCCGGTCAGCCGGCCGTCCTCAACGATCGGCTGAGTGACGCGCGCCTTATCCACCATGCGGACGCCAGCCCGTCTGGCGTACTCCTGCAATCGCCGGATGAAAGCAGGCATGTTCATCACATAGAATGCGCCGTGGATGGGCACCCTGACCTTGAGGTCGGGGGAGTAGGTGTAGGAAACCTCCTCGGTGTGGATCAATTCAGGTGGTTGTGGGTGGGGGATGTTGAACTCCTGGAAGCGCACCTGCTCCATGTGAAAGATCTCGATGGCTTTGCCCAGCTCACTGAACCGCAGCGCCTCCAGAACGATCACCTTGTGTCCTCGCTGCGCCATACGCCACGCGAACAGGCAGCCTGCCGTGCCTGCCCCAACAACGATCACGTCCGCTCTGTACACTGCCACCATATCTTCCTCCGGGAATTTCTTTCTGCAATAATTGTAGAATAGAATTGCAGAAGATGCCTGCTTTTCGTTGACACCACTTCGTTCATAGCGGCAATCATCAATTGGTTGAGCAGGTAACGTGCTTCTGTTGTGAATCAGCAGCTGGCACATCCCGCTGGTTCCTTTTGCTTGACCGCGTGTCTATTTTTCTTATAATGAAATCTGGAATCGCGTGACGGGAGGGATCCGATGAACGAGATTAAATTCACACTGCACACCTGGCTCGATCGCGTCGCGGCCGGTTTGCTCTATCTGGTTTTTGGCCTGATCATCATGCTGCTCTTCAAACCCTGGGGACATCTTCCGCTTTCTGAAGATCGCGACGCCTTCTGGCGCTACGCCCTGATTGTCTTTCTGCTGGCAGCCTGGCTGCTGGTACGACGGGTCCAGCGCCTGGCAAAATTCGCCCCGCTGCTTTTCGCGCTGCTCATCTTTATGACCACGCTCAGCATCGATCTGTTCTCAGGCAAAGTTCTCTTCACCATGCGCGGCTTTAACGCCAGCACACCGAGCGGGATCGCGCTGATGAAGCTGGCCGAATGCGGGTTGATTTCCGGCATCCTCATCCTTCTCACCTGGGCATCCGGTGAAAGACTCGGATCGATCTACCTGCAAAAAGGCAGGCTGGGCAAGGGGCTGCTTATCGGCTGCATCGCCTTCATAGCTGCGGCCGCCCTTGCGTATCCAATGGCGGACCTGTTCGGCATTCAGGATGTTACTTTCGAGAAGCTCCTGTCATGGCTGCCGTGGATCCTCATTGCCATCCTATCCAACGCATTCATGGAAGAGCTGCTTTTCCGCGGCCTGTTCCTGCGCAAGCTGGAACCCTTCACCGGCAAGTGGATCGCCAACATACTCGTCGCGATCGTCTTCATTGCTCCACACCTTACAGTCAACTATGCTGAGAGCATCCCCGTTTTCGGTCTGGTGCTTATTCCCCTGGCACTGGCCTGGGGCTGGATCATGCAATTCACGGATTCAATCTGGGGTTCTTTCCTCTTTCACGCCGGCATGGATATTCCAATTTTTTTGGGTATTTTCTCGCAGATGCAATAGATACTTCAGCGTGAACGGAAAAACACCTGTCACTGCCGCGTGAACCCCATCGTCAATTCTCTTCACGGGAACCTAGTGAATGGTACATTTATCAGGGGAATCTTCACCGCACACCGGATTGTTGTGCCTCGGTTCAAGATGGCTGGTATGTCCTTTGCAGGCGCAACATGCCGGCTGCAGGAAATGACAACCCCCCTCTCGAAAATTATTACGGTTCGTTCTACAACCGGTTCTTGAGTTCCTTCATCTTCATATCCAGGTATTCCGTCTCGGTCCAGAATATCCTGTCTTTTTGTTTCAACTCTTCTCTCCCAATCCCGCTTGCCAGCTGCTCACCAATTTCCTTCTTTTTCTGGATCAGAGATTGGATCAGATCGCTGAGGCTTTGAAGTTCAAGAATGAAACCAAGGAAGAATACTATGGCGATGATGATTATTTGAAAGGTGGAGCTGCTTGAATTATCACTCCATAATTTCAGCAGGAAAAAAATACCAATTACCACCGCGGGGATGAGGATGAAGCGGAAGGCTGCGGATATGATGCGGCTCGTTTTGACCTGCCGGATGCACGCCGCGCAAACAGGCTCGCTGCTGGAACCTTCCACCACGAAGGTCTTCACATGTTCGATTAAGGGGTTCTTTGAAGTGGCACCAATAATGTTATCGTATTCCTTATCCGGTTTGCCAAAATAAAAACGGAAATCCGTTCCTTCATTTTTTTTGCATGATTTGCATATTGACATACCAGCACCTTTGAGGTTTCTGCCTGATGCATTCAGCCAATTCGCTCCAGCTTCACCCTGGAATATCGGTCTTTTTTTTCATTATATAACTGACATTATTGGCCGGGAAGTGTGCTGCAGGCCAGAAAGTGTCGTACCCCTTCGCCTTTAATTCATTTTTTCGCGTCTCGATCGCCAGCGACTGACCGGCGTCCAAGTCGAGCGTCCCGAGCTTGCGGTTTCCCCCTGCTACCAGCGCCGCCAGCAGAAAAAACAGGAACAACACGCCCAGGACGATCAGCGCCCAGAGCGGGACGGTCTCATCCCCCTTGATCCTTTCGGAAAGCATGAAAGCGAATATTGCCGCAACGATCATGCTGATGACACCCCAGATGAGGGCTCGCGCCAGGTTGAAACCGCGACTCCTCTTCCTGACACACTCGTCGCACAGGAACCCCGCAGAGGGGGAAATGTCGTAAGCTGTCACAACCTGTCCCGGCGGCGCTTGAAAATCTACACCACTGCCCCTGGCCGATCTGCCATAAAAGAAGCTATAGGACTGTCCTTCGCGATCCTGCCTGCAGGCAAGGCAGCTGTCCACACGTTTACCTGATTTTCCCGCTCCTGTCTCCATATCGTCCCTCCAGAATCATACACGCCTCGGCATGCCCCAGCCGCCGATGTTGACCTGTTCCGGCTTATCCGTCCACACACCGGCGATCTTTTCACCGCACCGCGAACACTTTCCATCCGCGGACACATGATACTCGTGAATGGTGTAACCCCTGCGCTTGACCAGGACCATCGAGCAATGCGGGCAGTGGGTATCTTCCAGGGAACCCACCCTGCCGGGCAGGTTGCCCGCGTACACGTAGCGCAGCCCGGCTTCCTGCCCCACGTCCGCGGCGCGCTGCAGCAGGTCCGGCGTGGTGGCAGGCGCATCGTGGTTGTAATCGGGATGGTAGGCCGTGACGTGCCAGGGGATATCCGCTGAGACCGAGACGAGAAAGCGCGCCGCGTCCCACAGCTCCTCGGGACTGTCATTGAAACCGGGGATGATCAGCGTGACCACCTCCACCCACAAGCCCATTGTGTGCGCCTTGATGATGGTGTCCAGGACCGGCTGCAGCCCGCCTCCCAGTTCTTTGTACTGCTTCTCCTGCATGGTTTTCAGATCAACCTTGAATCCCGATAATACCGGGCGCAGGTATTCCAGCGCTTCCGGCGTGGCAAAACCGTTCGAGACGTATGCGCAGGCGATGCCCTGCTCGTTTGCCAGGCGGAAGATCTCCCGCGCCCATTCGCAGGTGATGAGCGGTTCATTGTACGAGGAGGCGATGATCTCCACCCGCCCGTGCACGGCAGCCTGCACGATCTGCTCCGGTGAGACCTTCTGGATGGAAGATATCACGTCATTGGCAGCCGGTTCGCGCAGTGTTTGCGACGAAAGCCAGTTCTGGCAGAAATCACAGCGCATGTTGCAGCCAAGCATGCCAAAAGTCAGCGCGCTGGCGCCGGGAAGAAAATGCGAAAAGGGCTTCTTTTCAACAGGATCGATTGCCGCGCCGGCAATGTAACCCCAGGGGGCGTACAGAATTCCATCTTTGTTCACCCGCATCTGGCAGATGCCGCGTTTTCCAGGTGCAATCCGGCAGCGATGCGCGCACGCGAGGCAGCGTATGAAAAGGTTGTCCAGTTTTTCATGCAGCTCCGCTTCGTGCGTCAGTGCGTCGAGGATCTCTGCGGGCTTTTTCATCTCAACCATTATAGCAACTGAAAGGCTTTATGGTACACTCAGCAAGCCATGGACGATAAAACTCTCTCCACGCTGGAGTATCCCAAGGTATTGGAACGCCTGGCGGGGTTCTGCTCCTTCTCCGCTTCCGCTGAAGCTGCCCGCGCGCTGCGCCCATCTGTTTCGCTGGACGAGGTCAAGCCGCGCCTGCAGCGCACCACGGAAGCCCGCAAACTGCTCAGCCTGAACATGGATGTCAGCGTGGGGGGTACCAGCGACATCCGCCCTCTGGTCGGGCTGGCGGCGCGCTCCGGCGTGCTGCCCCCTGCTGACCTGCTGGCGATCAAGACCACGCTGGAAGTCGGGCGGCAGCTGGCACGCACCTTCGAAAAATCACATCATCAGTTTCCCCTGCTCTCCGGGATCGCCCTTTCCTTTCCACCCCCCCACGGGTTGATCGATGCCATCTCGCAGTGCATCTCCGAGCGGGGCGACATCCTGGACAGTGCTTCACCGAAGCTGGCGTCCATCCGGCGCGAGGTGCGCGTGGCGCACGAGCGCCTGATGAGCAAGCTGGAGCGCATGATCAGCGACAGCAAGAACGCTCCCATGCTGCAGGAAGCCCTCATCACCCAGCGCAACGGACGCTATGTCATCCCCCTGCGCGCTGATTTCAAAGGACGCATCCGCTCCATCGTGCACGATCAGTCCTCCTCCGGTGCCACGCTCTTTGTCGAGCCGCTGGCGGTGGTGGACCTGAACAACGCCTGGCAGGAATGCCAGCTTGCCGAACGCGATGAGGAGCGGCGGATCCTGAGTGAGCTCTCCGCAAAGGTCGGTGAAAACAGCGACTCATTGATAGCTCTGCTGGACGCGCTGGCCGAGTTCGACCTGGTGCTGGCATGCGCCAAGTACGCCGAGGAGCTGCGCGCCGTGGAACCGGTCATGGAACCATTCAAGCCCAGGAATACCGCTACGCATCACCCGGGCAGCTCCATCAGACTGCTGGCCGCCCGTCATCCGCTGCTGGATGCGCAGAAAGTGGTACCCATTGACATCATGATGGACGAGCGCACTTTCTCGGTGGTCATCACCGGCCCCAACACCGGCGGTAAGACTGTCACGCTCAAAACAGTCGGTCTGCTGGTACTGATGGCGCAGAGCGGTCTGCACATCCCCGCTACCTCCGGTTCCGAGATTTCCTGCTTCACGCAGATCTTCGCCGATATCGGCGACGAGCAGTCTATCGAGCAGTCGCTGTCCACTTTCAGCGGGCACATCACCAACATCATCCACATCCTCAACGTGTGCGACCGCACCAGCCTGGTACTGCTGGACGAACTGGGTGCCGGCACGGACCCTCAGGAAGGCTCCGCCCTGGCGCGCGCCATCCTCAGCGATCTGATTGAGCGCGGCATCACCAACCTGATTGCCACGCACTACCCGGAGCTTAAGGAATACGCTCACGCCGTGAACGGCGTGACCAACGCCAGCCTGGAGTTCAACCTGCGCACGCTGCGTCCGACCTATCACCTGACCATCGGTCTGCCGGGACGCTCCAACGCCCTGTCCATTGCCGAACGGTTGGGTCTGCCCAAGGGCATTATCGAAGGGGCGCGAACGCTGCTCGACCCCAACGACCTGCGTTCCGAGGACCTGTTGGATGAGATCCACCGCCAGATGGAGCACGCCCGCAGGCAGCGTGCCGTATCGGATCGTGTGCGAAACGAAGCCGAGGACCTGCGCAAGAAATATCGCGCGCGCCTTGAGAATGTGGAGGATGAACGGCGCGAGATGCTTGTAAAAGCACGCGAGCAGGCCGAACGGGAAGTGGATGAACTTCGGGCCGAAATGGATGCGCTGCGGAAAGACCTCGCCCACGCCCGTCAACCCATTGAAGCGCTGAAGCCCATCCAGGCCAAGCTGCAGGCGCTCGAGGAGAAAACACAGGCTCCCGTGGAGCGCCAGTCGCCACAGGCAGAAGGCAGCCGGGTCCTCAAGCCGGGAGACAGGGTGCGCATCGCGTCACTCAAGATGGACGGCGTACTGAGTGCGGTGGGAGAAGAAGAAGGTGAAGTGCAAATCGGCAACCTGCGCGTGCGTGTCAGGTTGTCCGAACTGCTGCACGTGGGTGACCCCACGGGTGCCGCCATCGAGGATGCCTCCACGCGGCTGGTGCAGGCGCAGTCTGGCTCGTCCGTGTTCTACCCTTCGCCGGGGATGGAGCTGGATATCCGCGGACAGCGCGCCGATGACGCCGTCGACGCGGTCGAGCGCTACCTGGAATCGGCATACCTGGCCGGCATGCCCTTCGTGCGCATCATTCATGGCAAAGGCACCGGCCGCCTGCGGCAGGTCATCCAGCAGACGCTGCGCGGGATTCCGCACGTTTCCTCGTTCGAGGACGGGGGTGACCGGGAAGGGGGCGAGGGCGTGACGGTGGTGAAAATCCAGAGAAATTAAATCTTTAAATACTAAAGGTTGGCAGTGAGCGGTACCCCCATTCACAACCAACCTTTTCGGCGTGCGCAAGGTCCCTGGTTCTCGCGCGGAAGTCTGCAACGTAACCTGACTAAATTTATCATATATGCATTGCCAAAACGTGGACAAAAACGTGGACAAGAGTTGTGTCTAGAAGTTCTTGATGATCTCGCTCTTGTAGTAACTGAAAAATTTGACCAGCTCAGGCCGGATGCACTTCTTATCCAGCTCCCTGAACAGGGTTTGCAAGCGGTTGAACAGTGCCGGGTCGTTCTCCCCCATGACACGCATGACCTTGTTCTTTAACAACAAGCTGAGGGTTTCGTACCATGGGTTGCGCGTCTGGCGTGCCTGCTGAGCGAACCTCACAGCGTACTCGTAGGCTGCCTCAGCCTGTCCTTTCACCAGCATGACTTCCCCGATGGCTTTGCACGCCATGGCGTAGTACGACCAGTAGCCCCGGGAGCTGCTTTCCTCATATACCCATTGCAGATCAGACAGAGCGCTGGTCCAATCAGCAAGCCGGCTGCGCACAATCCCCCGGACCAGCCGGGCGGTGATGAGCGCTGGAATGTAGCGCATCTGTTCGATCACCGCGACGGCCTGTTCCACCTCCTGCTGACCCTTGACCGGTTCTCCCATGTAAGTTCGGTGCAGTCCCATAAACGCCAGGAACAGTGGACGCTGCAGTTGGTCCTCAAATTTTAACCAGCCCATTTGCGCCAGGTTGAAGGCTGGCTGCCAGGCCGCCATGAGCTGATAGGATTGGATCAACGCCAGGTAGGTCTCTACCTGCACATCGGTCAGTATTCCTTCAGCTTCACGCATCACTGAGAAGAGCAGCTCGATGCCGTTATCGATCTCGCCCAGCAGGAACTGCGCCCGACCCAGCGCTGTGCGCAGATACCCCGCGAATTGGTGCGATCGATAGGCATCCGTGATGGTTAATCCTTCGCGAGCCGCCTGAACCGCCGCAGTGTTATTACCCGAGTCGAGCTGCGCCGCGCTGGTCATAAAGTGCGCCCAAACGCCTTTTTCGACATCACCAACTGCTTTGCAGTCATCCAAGGCAGCCCGGGCATGTTCCAAAACAGTTTTCGGCTCGCCTTTAAAATAGCTAAGAAAAGCCAGTTTGGAATGAACGTCAATTCTGGCAGCCACCACCTCCTGCCGCGAAACATTGGCACAGTGCTCCAGACTCTGAGAGTAATCCTGCTCGGCGTGTTCAAGGTCGAGCATCAACTGGTACGCCAATCCCCGTCGATTGTAGTATTGAGACAACACAAAGGGATCCTGAACCTGCTCGATGAAAGTACCTGCCTTTTTTAGATGCTCCACGGCTTTCATCGGACGGATCAACAATGTCTCGAGGTTCGCCAGCAGGCTGTACCCGGCAACCAGCAGCTGAGGAGCTTCCCTCCTTTGCCCAAATTCGATTAACTTCCCGGCGTCGTACTGCATCCCCTCCACATTCCGCTCCATATAATGGACCTGCCCCAGGATGTCATAGAGATGAAGGATCGAATCCTGCGGAATCAAGCTCGAGTTAGCAAACAGAAGCCGTTCAGCATTGCGGCAGGCACTCAGGGCAAGCTCGGGTGATAGCTTCTGGTTGGCGTAGACAGCAGCTTTGAGCCAAAAATAACACGCTGAAGTAATCTCGCCGGCCTCCTCGTAATGCAGCGCGATGGTGGATGCCATGTCAAAAGAGGAATGGTATTTTTCCTCCAGAAAGCGACCGGCTTTGAGGTGCAGGAGTTTTTTTCGCGCCAGGCTGATCCCGCTGACAATTGTTTCGCGGATCTTATCGTGGATGAAAGAGTAATCCGCCGCAAGGAGAGGATGCGCCAGCGGCCTGACCAGGTTGATGCGCTGCAGTTCCTCCACGGCATCCACCGCGGATTCTAATTTCATGTCCGCAACATGGGCAACATCCGCCACCAGGAACTGCCTTCCCAGCAGTGCCGCGCTCTGCATGAAATTCTTCACGTCTCTATTGAGCAACTGCAGGCGCTGTCGCAGCAACGTTTGAATGGACGGCGCCACCGGCAGCGATTCAATGCGGTTCAACTTGCGGGGTTTCTTATCCAGGGCGGTCATGCTCTTCAATGTTTCGCTGAGCAGCAGCGGGTTCCCACCGGTATCCAGCAATAGTTTGCGTACCAGGCGTTCAGCGGGATAAAAATCGAGCATGGCAACGGTAAGGTCACGCACATCTTCGGTGGTCAGCGCTTCCAACGTCAGAGTTTTTGCGCGGTGGCGCTGCACGCAGAAAATTTCCAGGTCCGCAAGCGCCCGGTTCTCCTCCTCAAGGCGCGAGGTGATCAGGATCAAGCCTTTGGAGGGAGCGCGTTCGTGGGCAAAAAGGTATGTGTTCACCTCTATGGAAGCGCTGTCGAACCACTGCGCATCATCCAGGCAGATGAAGAGATCGTTTTCTCCTATCAGAATCATAATCAACCGGCGAATCGCCTCAAAGATGCTCGTGTGACCGTCTTTGTATGCAACAGTTCCATCCGCCGCGGACGATTCAGGCAGAAATTCAACCAACTCAGGCATCAGGTTCACCAGCTGGCGGATCCAGACTGGTTCAAGCTTTCGCCAGTCCGCATCGGTCAGGTTGCGGCGCATCAAGTCCACCCATGCCTGAAAAGGCTTGTTCCGGTCGCCCGGTTTGCCGGAAACCAGGATCAGGCGCGGTGGTGGCGAGAGGCGGTTGTACACTTCGTAGGCTGTGCGTGTTTTGCCTGAGCCGGCTTCGCCTTTGAGAAATACCGTACCGCCATGATCGTAGTCACTCTTGATGCTCTGCAGCAGCTCCTGGCGTCCAACGAACGGCGTATGCAGATCGATAGGTTCGAGCCATTTGGCGGGATCGCGTCGCGTATCATCCGTGGTCTCGCAGCGGATGCGTTTTTCCAGATTGAGCAGTGACACCGGCAGCTCGCCGGAACCTTCCTCCTCATACTGCTGCTTGAGCTGTTCAAGGGAAGATAACGCGTCACCCACTCTCCCCAGCGCGAGCATGCACTCGATCTGCTTCTGGCGCAGCGCAATATCCAGCTCGTCGATCAGCAGTCCCTTGCGCGAGTACAGGATCGCCTGGATGTAATTCTTCGCTTCCATGTAGTGATCCACAAGACAGTTGATGTAGACCATGGCGGAAGATTCAATTTCCTGCGCTTTGACGGATTGCCAGGTCTGAAACTCGCTGCTTTCAGGCAGGTTCATCCCTGCAAGAAAGCGCGGTGCTCTCCACAAGTCGATCGCGGCTGTGATATCGCCTACGACAGTCGCCGGAAGGAGCCTGTTCGTGAGGGAATGCAACATCCTGCGCGGATTGGACAGGTGCGATTGATACTGCTGTACGTCCACGTAAACCAGGTCGCTGTTCAAGCGGATGCCGTCATGTTCAACGATCAGGGCGTTCTCATCCGGCAGGGATTTACGCAGCTTGCTGAGCGATTCACGCAGATGCCTGCGCCCGTCCTCGTCGCTGGCTTCCGGCCAGAAGGTGAGAATCAGCCTGTTGCGAGAGATCAGGCGGTTTTCCACCGCCAGGAAAAAGAGCATGCCGCGCAGCATGCGCCGCGAGACCTGGTAAGGTTGACCCATGTATTGAATGACTGGCGGACCCAGCAGGAGGATCTCCAGCCGGCTGTCGGGATCAGTGCTGGCTGGCATCACCGGCCTGGGTTTGAGATGAGCGAAAGGCGTCTTGGCGCTCACGCGCGTACTGCAAAGCCTCACGCGCAGCGGTGGCATTGGCTTCGCTGACCGCACCTAGCATTTGCGTCAGTTCATCCAGCCGATTGCTGTGATTCAGCTCGTCCACGATGGTCATGGTTCTCCCGCCCTGCACTTCTTTGCGCACGCGGAAGTGCTGATCGCCGAAAGCGGCCAGCTGAGGCAGATGCGTCACCACAAAAACCTGGTGCTCCCGGCCCAGCTGCCAGAGTTTTTCGCCAACTACGGAACCCACCCTGCCACCGATGCCCTGGTCGATCTCGTCGAAAACCAGCGTTGGGATGAAATCGGCCTGCGCCAGCACGTTTTTGAGCGCCAGCATCAGGCGCGAGGTCTCTCCGCCTGACGCGATCTTGACCAGGGGCTTCAATCCTTCCCCTGGATTCGGCGCGATCATGAACTCCACGCGGTCCGTGCCGGTCTCATCAAAAGCCACCGTCTGCCCGTCAACAGGCATCCCATCAGCCTGTTCAACACGCGCGATTTCAGCAGAAAAACGCGCCCCGGTCATGCTCAGATCTGCCAGCTGAGCTTCAACTGCCTGCCCCAGCAGTCGAGCGGCTTCCATGCGCGTCGCAGAAAGCGCGGCAGCCTTGACGGATGTCTCCCCCAACAATTTTTGTTCGATCTCTCCCAGTTCAGTGATGCGCTCCGAGGCGTGCGTGATGGCGTCGATCTGGATCCGGGCTTCCGCGCCAAAGCGCAGCACGCTTTCCAGCGAGCCGCCATACTTGTGCTGCAGGGTGTGCAGCAGGTTCAGGCGTTCCTCCACCTGCATCAGGCGCTGCGGGTTGTATTCGATCCTCTCCAGGTAATCACGCAAGGCGCGGCTGATGTCGCTGACGGTCTCACCGATCAGCAGCGCCTGCTCTGCCAGCTCACTCTGTCCGCTGTCGATGCGGCTGAGCGCGTTGAGCGCCTGCACGACTTTACCCGTCTGGTCGGACATGCTGGCAGATTCCGGTGTGGATTCATCCAGCACGGTAAGCGCCTGCTGTGCCAGCGACGCCAGCGATTCAGCGTTTGCCAGCCGGTTGCGCTCCAGCTTAAGTGGTTCCTCCTCATCAACCGTTACGTGCGCGGCTTCGATCTCGCTGGCCTGAAAGGTGAGCATTTCGGTGCGGCGCAGGGCGTCTTTTTCTGCCTCGCGCAGTTCACTCAGCTCCCTGCGAATTTTTCCAAGGGCATGGTAGCTGTCCTGGTATGCCTGCAGCGCGGGATCATTCCTGGCAAAGCGGTCCAGCAGGTGGATGTGCTGCTTTACATTAAGCAGCGATAAGTGTTCGGACTGGCCATGGATATCCACCAGGTATTCACCCAGCTCCTTGAGAATTGCCACCGCCACGCTGTGCCCGTTGATCCGGGCAGTGCTGCGTCCCTCGCGGCGCATTTCACGGCTGAGGATGAGGATGTCTCCATCATCCAGCAAGTCCTCGCCTCTGAGAAGGTCAAGGATCGCTTCGCGGTTGTTCTCAGGAATATCCAGCACGGCTTCCACCATGGCACGCTCGGTGCCGCTGCGCACGTTGGTGGCATCGGTCTTTCCACCCATGACCGCTTCCAGCGCGTCCAGGATGATGGACTTTCCGGCGCCGGTCTCACCTGTGAATATGACCAGTCCCTGCGCCAGGCTCAGCTCGAGCTTGTTGATGATGGCGAAGTTTTCGATGCGCAGTTCTTTGATCATATGGCTTCCATGTCAGAGTCGAATACCTGAAGTGCGGTAATAAACAGCGCTGGTGATGAAAAATATGTACACACCCTGCCAGACCATCTGCAGCCATCCACCGCCCAGATAGAAATTGAACGGAAATATCCCTGCCAGATTCAGGATGCTGACCAGCAGCAGCGGCAGCGCCCCGACGGCGGCCCCCACCGCGCTGGCAAGCAGCACGGTTTGCGAGCGGCGTTTTTTGAGCAGCACGCGGATGAGCTCCACCAGGATCATCCCCACGATGGGAGCGATGAACACGGTGAAGAATCCCAGGATGCGCGCGGTAAAACTGCCGCCAAAGGACAAGATCACAGCAACGATAAAAGCAACCACGGCGTCGCCCTGTTTTGAGGTCTCAAAGCGCTTCTCCTGGCCTCGCACGCACTCCTTGCAGCGGTATCCGGTTGGCGTGAGCACGGCGCATTCGCTGCATATGGGCTTCTCGCATTTATTGCATCGCAGTAATGTTTCACGCTGGGGGTGGTTGGCGCAGAAGAGGGTGGGACCGATATCGCTGTTCATGAAACACTCTCCGGGTAGGAATTTCTCACCAGGCTGTTGATCAAATTGCGGTAGAAAAAGCCCGGCTCGTGCA
>CAZCHK010000020.1:0-29871 GCA_964498605.1 uncultured Anaerolineaceae bacterium
GCTTGCTCACCTGCCAGGTGTAGGTGTGACCGCCCTCCTCAGGGTAGATCGTATATTCGAGAAGGTTCCCCGCGCAGTCCAGCGCCCACATGTGCAGTTGTTTTTCAGCCGGAGATCTGAACCAGGTCAGGTACATGGGCAGATGGATATCGAACGAATTGGGCCACTTGATGTCGCCGGGCACCCGGTCCGGACCCCATTCCGCTATGTCTGGTGAAGGAGAGATGTGCACCTCGCAGATAGGCGTGTAGGCATTGTTCAGGACGATCACGGTCTTTCCACTCCACTGCAAGAATATGAAAACAACCGCCAGGAGGATCACTATCCATTTCCAGCTTTTCTTCAAGAAATCTTTCATGACAACTCCATTTTCACAGGAGTAAATTTTAATCCAAAAATGACCAAAGATACCGGCAATACACGCTGAGCCTGATCGGCTGTACAATTATGCCGAGGAGAGAGGTCCTATGACAAAAAGACATCTGAAAAGACAGTTGTCCCTGGCGCAGGTGATCATGCTGGGGACAGCGGGAACGATCGGGGCTGAAATTTTCGTTCTGACCGGGCACGCTGCAGCGATCTCAGGTCCTGCGTCTGTCCTGGCGCTTATAGTCGGCGGCCTGGTCACGTACAGCATCGCCATCAATTACTGCGAACTGGGCACGGCCTTTCCAGTGACCGGCGGTGCAATGACCTACGTGCGCGAAGCGTTCGGCAACAACATCCTCTCCTTCTTGGTGGGTTCAATGGATTGTCTCTCCAGTGTCTTTTACGCCGCGTTATCAGCGGTCGGGTTCGCCTGGTCGCTGAGCATTTTCATCCCGGCGGTTGCCGGGATGATCGTGCCCGTGGCGGTGGGTGTGCTGGTTTTCTTCACCGTCATGAACGTGCTAGGGGTGACCAAGGTAGGAAACATCCAGGTGGGTCTGGGGATCATCCTGCTGGCTGTGCTCGTTTTCTACGCGATCACCGGTTTAGCGTCTCCCAATGGTTTCAAGTGGGAAACTTTCATGCCTGAAGGAAAATTTTTTATCGGCAGCGGAGGAGTGGATAACTTCATGAGGATTCTACGCACCGTAGCCTTGATCTACATGGCGTTCGTCGGTTTCGAGGTGATTGCCGACGATGCGGAAGAGATCAAAAACCCCAGCCGCAACCTGCCGCGCGGAATCCTGATCAGCCTGACGCTTGTGTTGGTCATAAATGTTGCTGTCAGCCTGTCCGCGCTGGGAAATGTGCCCTATACACAGCTGGCATCCTCTTCAACCGCTTTGACCGACGCGGTGGAGGGTTTTTTGCCAGGAATCGGCGTCCCACTGATGGGAATCGCGGGTTTGGTCGCGACGCTGACGTCCATTAACGCGGGCTTGTTGAGCGCCACGAGGGAAGCCTTCACGCTCAGTCGCGATCGCGTCTGGCCGGTCTTTCTTTCCAGGATTAACCGCTTCCGCACGCCACATTTTTCAATCATTTGTATCGGAGGGGTAGCCTGCCTGGTGGCCATGGCGGGGGAGGTGGATTTTCTCAGTTATATTTCAGCCTCCGGGTACCTTTTTGTCATTTTCTGCGCCACCCTGGCGATGATTTTCCTGCGCAGGAAATTCCCCGATCTTCACCGACCTTTCAAAGCACCTTTGTTTCCACTCACGGCATACATAGCCATTGGTTTCTGTCTCATCGTCATCGCGTTCGCGGAGGTGAAGGCTTTGATCTTCGGTGTGTGTGTGCTGGGCGGTTTCTCAATTTTCTATTTTGGCAGAAAACACCTGCAGGGGTGGATAGCCGCGAGAAAGGCGTACGGCGCCGGAACCGAGCAGAGGATCCTGGTCCCGCTGGCCAATCCAGCGACCGCGGTCGATCTGATCAAGATCGCGGGGATGATCGCCAAGGCAAGCCAAAACACGACCCTGTGCGCCTTCACCGTGCTGACCCCGCCGGGAAAGCTGTCCCCAGAAATGACCGAGCGCCTGTTGACCCAAAAACGGGTGGAACAGCGCAAAGCGCTGGATCGGGCGATCCAGTCCATCGATGAATACGAGCTGCCTTTCTTTCCAAAAGTGAGTATCGCTCATTCGGTGGTGGAAGGGATCATGAACGAGATCAGGAACCACGCGGGAACAAAACTGGTCCTGACTGGCTGGCCTGGGAAAATGGATTCCGGCTCACTGAAAAACAACGTCGTCAATGAGCTTCTAATTTCCGCCAGGACCAACATGGCCGTGTTTCTGGACCGCGGTTTTCAGCTTTCATCCAGCATTCTCGTGCCGGTTGGGCATAATCCCCACGCCCGGCTGGCTGCACGCCTGGCACTTGAACTCGCCCTTTCAACGAAATGCCCGATTCGATTCCTGCACATCGTCCCCACCGGCCTGGATGTGGATGATTTTGAAGACGAGCTTCTACAGCTGAAGGAATCCATAGAGCGCGAGATGGGAACTCTACCGGTCGACATGATCTTCAGTGTCACCCAATCCGGCAGCGTGCTGGAAGGAATCCTGTCCGAAACCAGGAAGAACACCTACGACCTGCTGGTGATGGGGACTTCCGATGAGTGGGAGCGGCGGGACAAGCTGTTCGGCGAAATCGATGATCAGGTCATCTTAAATGTCCCGTGTTCTGTGTTGATCGCGCGCCGTTTTGAACCCACCAGCATCGCCTGGGTGCGCAGGCAGCTGGACATGCTTGACAGCAGCGATGGAAAGAAAGGGGGGTGACCTTGTCAAATCAAAGTGTGGTTTATCGTTCTTTTGATTCCGTGAAGGACCCGGAACGCGCTTTTCGGTTCAGAAAGGACGTTGAGGAGATCGACCATGATGGGATGGAAATCAGCCTGGAGATGATCAGGGCGCAATTGGACATCCCCGGGCATGACCCGGTCCGGGACCGCGATGTGGTCTGCCTGAAGGGTCATCCCGGGACCATGATCGCCTATTCTTCAGTTTGGCCCGCCAATGATACAGCTGATGTGCAGATCGTCGTCCACCCCAGCCATCGACGCCAGGGGATTGGCACCGAGTTGCTGACCCGACTTCTAGAGCGATGCATAAAGCACGGCATTCATGTCTTTCACGGCTACGCTCAGCACACCAACACAGGCGGGAACGCCTTCCTGGTACACCGCGGCTTCCTGATGCAAGGCGCGTACTGTAAGCTGTGCAGTTCCCGCCTGCCCCTCCGGGCGGTGTTTGAACTACCCGTGGGTTTCACGCTGAGAACATACGCGGATATTCGCAACCCGGTCTTGTTGGCTGAAGCGATGAACGAATCCTATCGCGGTTTATGGGGTCATCAAGAGGGAGATCTGGAGCAGGTCGCCGGGTGGGTGGAATCCTATCCTGAGGAGTGCCGCTTTATGCTCTTTGATCCAAAAAGCCGCCTGGCCGGAGTCTGCTGTACGCGGATGGTCGGCGAACCATCCAGTCAAAATGATCAAAGAACAGCTTATATTGACGCTCCCGGACTGCTGCCTGGCATGCGAGGTCGGGAACTGTATCGGAATTTCTTGTGCGCGGTTGTGGATGTTCTTGTTCACCGCGGCGCGGTCAGGGCAGACATGGAATCGTGGGGGGATCGCACGGAAACAATTCAGACATATGGTGAACTTGGTTTTGAAATTGCACAGAAATCCACCGCCTACAGATTGGAAAGACCGGCATAACTCCTGGCTGGCTACAGTACAATTGACTCATGCCAGATATTGCGGAAATCCGCGCAAAAATCGCCTCCGGCAGCAAGCGCGACGCTCAGCGGGAACTGGCGCGCCTTCTCAAGGAACAACCTTCCAACGTCGACGCGTGGATGCTCATGGCGCAGGTTGTCGATGACACGCAAAAAAAGGCGGACTGTTATCACAAGGTGCTGGCCATTGACCCGGATAACGGCCAGGCAAAAGAACACCTGGGGTGGCTTTACTCTCAACCAGCCTTGACACCTGAGTTTGAAACTGGCTGCGAGGACGAAATTATCGAAAGTCCTCGCCTGGAAGAAGTCCTCGAGCCTGTGGGAGGGCTGCCAGCCCTCACCCCGCCGGTCCAAAAAAGGCCCAGGGTAAAACACAAGCCCAGACTCTGGATGCTCCTTTCAGCAGCGGGGCTGCTCCTGGGCGTTGCTGCCCTCCTGATGATCGCCGTGCTGCCTTCTCCGCTAAGAAAGCCCATCCAGTCCACTCCGGGCGCATCCAATCTCACCCCAGACAAGACCAGCGTGACTAAACAACCTTTCTCATCAGGCGCTGAGTTTCAGGCAATCAAACCGAAACTGCGCGTCCTGTTTGTGCAGGACAGCCAATTATGGCAGTGGTTCGACGGGGAAACTGCCAGCATTTCTCCAATCGGCGCGGACATCACGGAGATCGCAATATCGCCCGACGGAAGACGAGTCGCCCTGGTCCGGGACGGAAACCTATGGATAATGAACAGCAGCGGGGGAAACGCCAAACAGATCGTGTATTCCTCACTGCTTCCCAGGGACGATCGCTCAGTACCAGCTACTTCCCGAAAAGTGTGCCACATCCGCTGGAGCGCCGATGGTGCCGACATATTCTTTAATTCCTGCTCGAATCTGGTTGAATTCTTCGATCTTTACATGGTACGGATCAGTGCGGGTGAAGTCACTCCCCTGCTCCCGGACGGTGAGGGCGGCCTGGCATACCCGTCTCCAGACAGTCGATGGGTGGTTTCGGTCGCGCCGGAAGAGATCCACCTGACCAATGTAGGATTGAATGAAACTGCAACGGTGCTTTTTTACGACAGGGTTCTGAGTGTAGGCACGCAGTGGCTGGCTCCAATTGCGTGGAGTGAAGATTCCATGGGTTTTCTTGCAGCAATCCCGCCCGTGAATGGAAAAAATGAACCCTCGACCCCTGTACGATTGTGGCTGATACCCGTGGATGGCAGTTCAAAAATACTAGCTGGTGAGTTCTTTGCGCAGACGAACGACGTTCACCTGCTACCGAACGCGGATGGTGCACTGTACTTTCAGGCAGGCCCGAACCTCCCGCAGAGGGAGTGGCACTGGTACGAAGTATCCGCCCACGCCGATCATATCCTTGCTGAAGAGGCCGCTTCTCCGGTCTGCTGGTCACCGGACGGCAAAGAGCTCAGCGCGTTCACAGCCGATTCCCCTACCAGAATGCTCAGCGCGAAGATCCCTGCTGGTTCTGTATCGGAGATCCAGACCGGACTGAACGGCACATTTCAGATTGAAGGAGCCGTCTGTCTCGGAAATGGCTACCTACTGGTCGACGGGAGGGATGGGGATACCAGCAGCGTGTGGCTGATCGGAAACGGTATCGAACCTGTTCCGGTCTATGCCCTACCCGCCGATCAGCGCCTGGTTTACAAAACGGCAGAGTAAACCAAAAAGGGTGGAGCTGAACTGTACCGCGTTTTTAGCCAGAGCTTTTCCCAGGTATCCCTGCCAGGTCTTTCAATCCCTTTTTCAATGCCGCGATCTGCTCTCTGGTGGTTTCGACGCGCCTGAACACCTGCTCTTTGGATTTCGCGCCAATCTCAGCCAGCATCTTCAGCCCCTGCGCGCGTGTTTTTACCACGCCAGACTCCACCAGCAAATCCAGCTGAGCTCGTTTTTCCTTTTCCACGCGCAAAACCATCAGGCCGGTCAGGTCCTCGGCGGCCCTCCCGAGCAGCTTCCCAACATCCAGCATGACCTCCCCGCCATCGCGCACCCACTTGTGCAGCAGTGATTCAGGCTGTGCTGTCGATCTGGTTGCGGTACCCGAGGTTTCGGCCGTTGAATTGACGCTATTCTCATCCATGCTTAGCTCCTGTCACTTTTCCACTTCCTGGTTAATGTCATTTTTCAACTGGGCCCTTAGAGCGGCGATCTTGTCGGTGATGGCGTTGATCTTTACATATAGAGCCTCGTTGTGTTTAATCCCTTCACTGATCAAAAAAGCAGCTGCTTCTGAGCGGGAACGGCATATTTCAGCATCCACCAGCCTGTCCAGCCGCTTGACAGTGTCGCTGTTGACCCGCACCATCAGCACGTTGTCCCTGGTCTGGATCGCCCCGCCAAGGGTCTGCCCGAACTCGCCCACCTGGCGCATTGCCTCGCGGAACGCTTCACCGGCAGGCCGCGCACAGGCACTCGCCGCGCTTCCAGTCGACGCCTGCGTCTGGTCTTTTTTCTCGGATTCTTCCTGCTGTTTACCCGCTGTGTTTTCTGGGGTAGGATCGGGTTTTTTTTCAGTCATATGATATACTCCTGTGTAAGTATGTAATTATATTACATGTAATTTGTATTTTTGTCAAGAGCGCTCTTTTGTCGTACAATACAGCACATCAAGGAGAAATCACATGCCTAAGAAAGTACTTATCGCGTATGCCACCTGGACGGGATCGACCCGTGAAGTGGCAGAATATATCGGCAAAACCCTGGACGGAGATCAAATCCAGGCTGAAGTTCAACCTGCCAATCAGGTCAGAACAATCGAGGGGTATGATGCAATCGTTCTGGGCAGTCCAGTCCGTGCCACACTGCTGCACGGCGAGGCAAGATCATTTGTCAGGCGATTCGCAAAACAGTTGAAGCAAAAGAAGCTGGCTTATTTTCTGGTCTGTCTGACCATGGGAGAGGACACCCCCGGCAACCGCGCTGACGCAGAGAAATTCTTGCAGCCCCTGCTCAACACAACTCCCGACGCGCGTCCACTTTCCGTCGGTCTGTTCGGCGGCGCCATGTTCCCGGACAGGATCACAGGGTTTTGGAAGTTCATGTTCAAAAATCAGAAGCCTGAAGACAAACGCGACTGGGAAGCCATTGGAAAATGGGCCGCCAGCCTGAAGGCGCTGCTCGGCTGAAACCAGTTGTGGAAAATGATCCAGCCGCCGAGACAAGCCCGGCGGCTGTTGATCTTTACTGATCCGCAGCCGTCCCTTGCCCTGGTGGAACGGGGGGCTGCACATCCACAAACCACCGCGAGTGCTGCGCGACGACCTGTGGCATGCGCGCAAAAAGTTCGCGGTACAACCTTTCCCCGTCGTTGGTGGCCACGCGTATCGCGAAGGTGTTTGGCTCATCGGTGGCAAAGACCAGTCGCAGGGTCTTTCCCGTCACGGTCGCCTCGATGACCTGGTTATACAAAAAAGCCCGGGTGAATTTTTCATTAAACAACGAATAGAAAAGCCAGCCGACCACGAAGATCATGCAGGAATTAGCCTGCCTCACCCCGCTGACTTGTATCGCCTGATCTGAAAAAACCAGCGTTCCCACGCCTGACACCCGCTGCAGTGGCCCAAACCTCACCGTGTAAGGCGCGCCAAGCATGTTGGCTGGATAAGGATTCTTGTTCATTAACCGGGTTGGCACCTTCAATGGTTTGCGCAAAAAGATGATCCCCACGACACAGCCGGCAGTGGCGACCAGGCCTGCAGGGATCATCCAATACCAGTCGCTGGACCCCTCGCCCATCACCGCGATCCCGCTGATCAACAAGCCCAATCCAAAAAATCCAATCAGCACCAATACAGTGGCCCCCAATATTTCCAGGCAATACAATCCTCCCGCCTGTTCCTTGTCTTCCCAGGGCGGGACCTGAGGTGAAACGGGAATGTTCGTGCTCATCTCTCCTCCAATTCTTAACTCTTATCATAATATATCTATCTTCAAGGAATATCAAGTGCGGACAGGGAATTGGTTACAATAGGTGGAAATCGATTAAAAGAGGTCCTGTGCCTGCCTACCTGAGCCGTCCCCAATTCCTGTCCGTCGTGCGTCACGCTTTGCTGGTGTCCGTCGATCTGGTCGTTGTAAATAACAGCCAGCAGGCGCTGCTGGGGTACCGGAAAAACCGACCCGCCCAACACACCTGGTTCGTTCCCGGGGGCAGGATGCGTAAAAACGAGCGCATCCCAGAAGCGCTCCAGCGCGTGGCGCGAGATGAGCTGGGTCTGGAAGTGCGGGTGACGCTTGATCCCGGGGGAGCCGTATCGGAGGCGAACATCCCGACCCGTTTTCTGGGTGTGTACGAGCACCTCTATGATGATAATTTCGCTGACCGCCCGGGGATTGGCACGCACATCATTGTCCTGGCCTACCGGGTGTCGCTTGACGAGCTGTCGCTGGATCTGCCAACTGAGCAGCACAGCCGGTACCGCTGGTTGAATATCGAGGAGCTTCTCACCTGTGCCGAGGTGCACGAAAATACGAAGGTGTATTTCAGGCAAACTTCCGCGATGCTGCCATGAGATAAACCGGCTGAGCGAAAAGTGCTTAGATATTTTTAATGAAACACCGATATAATCCCTTTTGGAGTGACCACTGTGAAAAGAAATAAATTTCTGCAGATCCTGTTCCTGCTTATGTTCATCTTGGGTATGGTGCTGTTGTTGATTTTCTCAGGACTGCGCATGTGGGCCGGTCTGGAGGCGTCGCTCTTTCCATCGGGACCCAAGTATGATGACACGAAGACTCTCCGTTCTCTGCGCTGCCCGCTATTCATGTCTTCTTCGGAGTCAAAAAACATCACGGCAGTGATCACCAATCCATCCGAATTCCCGATCCAGCCCCAGATCAAGTTCAGACTGGCACACCAGGTCATCCTGTATATTCTCGAATACAGTGAGCAGCCTTTGCTGCAGCCCGGAGAGAGTTTCACCATCAGTCTGAATGTCAGTCCAGAAAACGCCATCTACAAAGGCAGCCTGATCCTGTTGTCGATCTACGTCACCCCATCCTACCCAATGCCCTCCAGCAGGGGTAGCTGCGGCATCGTCATCATGGATGTTCTCGGCATGACCGGCGAACAGCTGCTCTGGGCAATGATCGTACCAGGGGTCACGCTGACCATCGCGGGGTATTTCTTACTGCGAAAATCTCTGTTCCCGTTCACGAAACGCTCCAGAGAAGCCCTCAACAGCCTGGGTGTGCTAACGACACTTGTGCTCATCAGCACGGTCAGCGGTTTTACCAACACGTGGCTGGTCGGCATCTTCAGCCTGGCAATTAGTGGGTTGCTCCTGGCCGTTCTCCTGGCGCGCTATCTTCTTTCCGAATAATACCTCACCGGCATCTCTGATTGTGAGGCCTATCAATGGTATGATATCCGCTTAACAAGGAAATTTGATCTAGCGGATAATGCATATCATGGCCAGAAACAGACAGATTCTGCTCATTTACAACTTGGAAGAGAATACTACTTGGGGGGAAGAGAAAGACCTGATCGCCCTGGAAGACACCTCTGTCACATCGGGGCACATCTATCGCGCCATGCAAGAACTGGGAGAGAAGGTCATCAGGTTGCCCCTCCAGGGCACCCTGGATGAATTGCGCCAACATCTTGAAGGATACCCATCCAATGACACCTTCGTGTTCAACAACTGCGACGGTTTCAACGGGATCAACATGGGCTCGGTGGATGTGCTGGATGTTGTTGAGGAGATGGGCTTCGCGCACAGCGGTGCGCCTGCCTCTGCCGTGCGGCGCTGCACGGATAAAATCCTGGCGAAGGAATGCCTGGGGGGGGCTGGTATTCCAACTCCTGCCTACCAGGTTATCGAAAACCCCTCCACCCCGCTGCTGGTTGACCTACCGGTCATCGTCAAACCCTGCCGGGAGGACGGCAGTGTGGGTATCGATGACAAATCAGTTGCCGGGGACGCAGAAAGCGCCCTGCAGCGGTCCGCGTATATCGTGGCGAAATACCACCAGCCTGCGCTTGTCGAGAAGTTCATCCCGGGTCGGGAGCTGAGCCTGTCACTGTGGGGAAACTCTCCCGTATCCGCGCTGCCCATCTCGGAACAGGATTACAGCGCGGTGCCCGATCCCTGCCAGCACCTGTTGACATACGACTCAAAATGGCTGCCGGATTCCTTTTTGTACAAGAATGTTCATACCATATGCCCCGCCAACCTGAGCCCGGGTGAACTTTCTCTGATCGCCCAAACCGGTGCGCGCGTGTTTGAAGCCATCGGCCTGCGCGACTACGGCAGGGTGGATTTCAGGCTGCAGGACGGCATTCCCTGGGTCATCGACATCAATGATATCCCCGACCTTTCGCCGGAATCTGGTTTTCCTCTCAGCGCAAGGGCGGCAGGAATTGATTACAACGATATGATAAGACATATATTGAACATGTGCTTCCAAAGGATAGGCTGGTTATGATTCGAGAATTACGGAAATCAGACACGGCAGACATTCTGCGTATCACAGCCTCGTCCGGTTTCTTCTCCGCCGAGGAAATTGCCTGCGTCGGAGAGCTGCTGGATGAGACCAATTACAACGGCGCCCAGGAAAGTGGCTACCATTTCCTCGTCTGGGAAGGACAGGGCGTGCAGGGGTATGCCTGTTTTGGCCCCCGCGCCCTGACGGATGGCACCTATGATCTCTACTGGATCGCCGTGGACCCCGCTGCCCAGCACAAGGGCTGCGGGAAGGCGCTCATGGCAGCCTGCGAGGAAGGCATCCGACACCTGGGCGGAAGATTAATCGTCGTGGAAACGTCCGGGACAAATAAATACGCTCCGACAAGAGCTTTTTATCAGCGTATCGGCTACACGCAAGAAGCGGTGATCAGGGATTTTTATTCTCCGGGGGACGACCTGGTCATTTTTACCAAGGCTCTCAGATAAACAGCATCAGCACGCAACCGTTTGTGGGATTCTTTCCCACGCTCACATGCGCTCTTCTTCCAGGCGGTGCTGAATGAGATCAAGAAACGCATCCACCACCCGGGGGTCGAAACGCTTGCCTTTTTGGCTCTGCATGTAATTCCAGGTGCTCTCCTTTGACCAGGCGCGGCGGTACGGCCGGTCAGACGTGAGCGCGTCCCACTCGTCGATCACCTGGAACACCCGCGCGGAAACCGGAATCTTTTCCCCTTTGAGCCCGATGGGATAGCCGCTGCCATCCCAATGCTCGTGATGGGAAAAGGGGATGTCCAGAGCGCGCCGTAAATACACGATCGGCGAAAGCAGCTGGTAGGCGTACACGGGATGCTGGCGCATGATCGTCCACTCGTCCTCGGTCAAAGGTTCGGGTTTGAGCAGAATGCGGTCGGGGATGCTGATCTTGCCAATATCGTGCAGCAACGCGCCGCGGCGTATGTGGATGTGCTCCGTGGATGGCACGCCAAGCTTCTGAGCCAGTTCCACCGTCAGGTCCGCCACCCGCATGCTGTGACCGGCGGTTTCGCGCTCGCGCATCTCCAGCGCGCGCGACCAGCCCTCCAGCGTCGCGTCATAGGCCTCGGTCAGTTCCAGGTTGGCGCGGACGACAATCAGCTGGGATTGTATCCGTTCGGAGATGTCCCGGGCGACAAGCTGGACGGCGGGATGCCCTTGATAGGTGATCGCCATTGCGGCGACCTCGATGTTGATGATCTTTCCATCCAGCCTCTGGAACTTGGTCTCGACAAGATTGCTGGTATCTCCCCGGCTGATCACCTCGCGCAAGTCCTTGGCAATAGTTTCCCTGGAATCGGGAGCAATGAAGTCCATCATGCTGCGGCTGTACAGTTCACTGGCAGTCTTCGCCCCCATCATGCGTAAACCCGCCTTGTTGACATACACGATATGGTCCTGATGAATCACCGCAATGGCGTCCGGCGAGAGCTCCACCAGCTGGCGGTACCGCGCCTCGCTTTCCTTGAGCGCGTCTTCCGCCCTCTTTCGGGAAGTGATATCCGCCGCCATGGCAATCACCGCTTCGCTGCCCATGTAGGTGCCTTTGTACAGCCGGACATCCTTGGGAAACACCTCGCCGTTGGCGCGCTTTCCCCAAAACTCGAACTGCTGCGGTTCTCCCGCGAAAGCCCTTTCAACGCAGCGCAGGATGATACGCATGTCGTTCATTTTTCCTGCGCTGATGATCTCTGGGGACTGCCCGATGAAAAATTCCTTCGGGTAGCCGTACATCTGGACAGCCCCGTCGTTTACGTCCAGAAACTTCCCGTCGCGATCCTGAATGTAGATGGCTTCCGAGACCGAGTTGAACAGGCCGCGGTAGCTTTCCTCAGAATGCCGTAACGCTTCCTCGGCGTATTTGCGTTCAGTGATATCCACGATGCATCCCCGGTAACCAACGATCTCTTCACCGTGGAAGATGCCCGAAGCCAAGATCATGGCGGGGTAATCAGAACCATCCTTGCGCATCAACCGAAATTCCTGCGCCGGGAAAGCCTCATTAGCGGCAATTCTCATCAGGTTGGACATGGCCCTTTCGCGGTCTTCCTCACCGATCATGGTGATCGCGTTGAGCCCCTGCTGGAATTCTTCCACGCTGTAGCCAAATTCTTTGAAGCCGAACTTGTTGACAAAAGTCAGGTTTCCAACCGTGTCCATTTCAAAGATGATCTGGGGCAGAAAATCCGTCAGGTCGCGGTACTTTTTTTCACTCTCGCGCAGGGCTTTTTCAATCAAGTTTTTCTCTTCGATCTCATGTGCCAGGTCGTTGCGCGCCTGTGTGGTGTGCATGATGCTGGATGCCACCGCGGCATACGCTTCCGCGATTTGAAGATCCTCATCTGAATACGCCCTGGCCATTCTTGAGATCACCAGCGCACCGACCGCTTTATCGCCCACGATGAGCGGTGAAGCGATTAGGCGCTCATCGACATCCTCCGGAGTTCCGGGAATATGATACCCAAACTTTTCCTGCACCGGCGCGTTGATGATAAAACTTTTCCGTCCCCGGATTGCTTTCCCGGTGAAGCTGCCGTCCACAGGTATGGTTGTGTTCAGCACCTCGTCGGTAAAACGGGTTCCCATGACCACGACCGCCGTGAGAGTTTTACCGTCCTCTGAGAGAAGATAGATGTCTGTTTCCTGGGCGTCCAGAATCTTCAGCGCGCCTTCCGCCACGCGGGACAGCAGCTGCTTGATGTCCATGCTGGCGTTGAGATAGCTGGCAGTTTCGAGCAGCAGCCTTTCGTACTGCGTGATGCGCGAAAAGGTGTCCTGCTGTGATTCCCATTGCTGCTGGGCAGCGGTCAGCCTGGCAACTTCCTGTCTCAGGGAGGCTATCTCGTCCTTGAGAACAGCATTGGTCGTCGCCTGGACTCCCGGCTCCTGGTTTTTGGTGTGGTTGATTTTTTTGTCAGCTGTCACAAAAACCTCCCGTGAATTACCTGGGCATGACTTCTAGGATTAACTTTATCATGCCAGTTCCGGTTTTCGAATACATTCACCGCTGTAATCATTGTACAATTGAACTATGAAAAAAGCATCTTCTACCGCGCGTTATCTGCTTGCCTGGGTTCTTCTGATGCACAGCCTAATCTACTGTGTTTTCTGGTTAACCAACAGCGAGTTTTACGGTTCCGTCAACCGCTTCATCCAAAAGGCGCTTGGTTTCCAGGTGGATGTGGTTTTGCTGACAATGCTGCTGTTTGGCGCGGTCGGGTTATGGTCCGCCGGGCGCATCCTCGGCACCTGGATTCGTAAGCAATGGATGACCTCGCTGGGAAGTATCTTTGTTGCGGCCGGCAGCGTGTTCCTGGTCGCTTTCTATGCAATTTTCATCGTGTTGTTCTCCAGGGAGCCCATTCAGCTGACCCGGCTTGAGCAGTGGCTGCTGTATCACCTACCATTTCTGGTCGGGGCACTCCTGATCGTGCTCATCAGCATTACGCTACCCTGGGTCAGATCGGCTATGCGCAATCGCAGAGAGAACACTCCCTATGCAGCCATATTCATTGCGATCTGGATTTTCGTGTGGAGTTTTCCGATCTGGAATCTGCCTGACTGTGTTTACCGCGGAGATCTGCCTGAAAAACCCGCCCTGCTGGCGCACCGCGGGGCGTCGTGGCTGGCTCCGGAAAACACGCTATCCGCCATGCAGCTTGTCGTCGAGATGGCAAAGCAGTCCTCCGCGATCCAGCACACCTCGCCGGGACACACCCGGGTGTATTCACCTATCCTCGGCATGGAATCAGATGTGCGCATATCCTCAGACGGTGTTCCTTTCTTAATGCACGATGCCACCCTGCAGCGAACCACCAACATCGCCCAGGTCCTTCCAGAACGCCAGGAGGAAAACGCGGAATCATTCTCGCTTCAGGAAATTCAAAGCCTGAACGCGGGTGGCTGGTTCATCGAGAAGTACGCCCTGAAAAAACTTCCAGCTGAATGGGTGTCTACATCGGCTTACCAGGCGTACGCGGAAGAATCCATTCCCACCCTGGCGCAGTGGCTGGACCTGACAAAAAACAGCCCGTTAGTCATTTTATTTGATATCTACCTGCCAGAAGAATCCGCGGATCTCAAGTTGCAGATGACGGATATCGTCTTCCAGATGATCAAGTCGTACGATATGGACCAGCAGGTGTGGATGCTGGCCGATGAGGACACGATTCGCGCGCTGCGCCAGGGAGCACCCGAAATGCAATGGGTGGCCGGCCTGAGCTACACGCAGCCTGCCTCGGCAGCACGCCTGCGTTCTCTGGGGTATACCATTGTCAACAGCCAGTATGGGCTTTCGAAACAGTCCATCAAAGATTACCAATCCGCGGGTTTGAGCGTGAACCTGTGGGTGGTGGACGAACCCTGGCAGTACTCCCGCCTGTGGGTAGCCGGCGTGGATTCAGTAACCACCAACAATCTCCACGTCCTGCTGGCGCTCAAATCCCCTCGTCTGGCGTTCTCGTACAGCGTGTACATCCTGCTCTGGTGCAGTTTTGGCGCTCTTCTGGCGGGTTTCGTCACCTGGCGCATCCTGAGAAGCAAAAGGGATGAGCACTCTTGAACATCCTGCTGACCGGATTTGAGCCTTTCGGAGGTTCATTTGTGAACCCCTCCGAACAGGTGGTGAAGTCCCTGGACGGTTCGGTCATCGCCAACTGGATTGTAACGGGGATCATTCTGCCGGTGGACAACCGGGTCATGCCTTCGCGGTTATTCAGCGCGCTCAACAGCGTTCGCCCGGACGCGGTGCTGTGTCTGGGTGAAGCCGCCAGGCGTTCGGCCATCTCCCTCGAGCGCATCGCTGTGAACCTGCAGGATTACGAGCTCCCGGATAACCGCGGAGAGAGGATCGTCGACCAGCCCATCCGGGTGGATGGACCCGCGGGATATTTCTCCACGTTGCCCCTCCAGTCTATTTACGAAAGCATTCAACAGGCCGATATTCCGGTGGAGTACTCCCTCAGCGCCGGGGCTTACCTGTGCAACCAGGCCTTCTACCTGGTGATGGATTACAGCGCCGGGCTCAAACAGCCCGTTCCGACAGGGTTTATCCACCTGCCGTCGCTCCCGCAACAGGCCGCGCGCAGAACCCCGCCCTCTCCATCGATGGAGCTGGGGATGACGCTGAAAGGGATCCGCCTGGCAGTTCAAGCGATCGCAACGGCACGCACATAAAAAATGGGACCCTGAGGTCCCTTTGTTCTAATTGATGTACCTGGAATCGTCGATTTTGTCTTTTTCCTTCTTCTCTTCCACCTGGCCTTCGTGCGGGATCACCGCCTGTGCGTTGCGCATTTCTGCCTCTTCCGCCACGCGCAGCTCATCCTCGCTCGCGCGTCTGACCAGGACCCAATTTCCGCAGTTTGCGCAGCGCTCGAATTTGAACATCAACAGGTGCGGCGAGAACACGCGCAGCGCGAAAGGCCGCCGGCATTTCGGGCAGACTGCCCCGCCGCTGATGCCGTACTGGCGGGGTGCACCCGGATCCAGGGGGGTCGCAGATTTTTTTCTTGTCAGGAGCATCTGAAAAGCAATCCCCACCAGGCTCACCGCCAGCACGACCGTCACGAGCGGGATGATGATCTCCCGGATAGCGGCCTGTTCCTGTTCGGCGGTCACAAAATCATACCCGCGGCTGGCAGTCTCCACCACGCTGCCGTCTGCCAGTGAAACCCGGGCCGAGAGCACGTGGTGCCCGGGGGCGTAATCGGTCGTTTCAAAGGCGGACTCAAAGGGCGGCTGCGTGATCACCGGCAGCATGGTTTCGCCATCGATCAGGTAGGTCACCGAATCGATGCCCTCCTGGTCACCCGAAACAGACAGGCCAAATCTGCCCTTGATATCGTTGCCCATCCCGCCGTAGCCGAAGATGCGGTTCACGTTCAGTCGATAAGCATCCGCAGACCCATCGAAGGAGGGCTGCGTTTGCGCGGGGGTGATGTCCGCCGAGCACGCCGCGAGGATGAACAGCGGCAGAAGGATCAGGGTAAAGTAAGATATACAGCTTTTCATCGTCACCTACTTCCACTTGGTCAGGATGTTCTCGCGTTGAAAGACTTTCACTCCCAAATAGATCATGCCCACATCGATGGCAGCGATCGCCACGCAGAAAAGCAGCATGATCAGCCCGTTCAGGATGAGCAGCCCGGTCATCTGGCCAAAAACCAGCACCAGGACGGGAACGATGAGAACGGCCGAAATCTGCTCCGCTGCGCGTGGATCGCTCACCCGCGAAGACACCATCACCGCGAAGATGACCGCCAGCACAGCCATGAGCGGTCCCGCCAGGAATACGGCCAGGATCCACACCGGACCCAGGATGTGACTGATGACGACCTTCGAAACCCCGATCAGGGGAAGGCTGGCCACGAACAGCCCGAAGCTCAGCCAGGTCGCCCCGATGGCGGGGATGACCGCCGCCATGATCTTGCCCATCAGCAGCTCGCGGGTTGAGATGGGTGTGGCCAGCAGCGGCTCCAGGCTGCGCGTGGTTTTTTCACCCACGATGCTGTAGGCGGCAATGGTAATCGGGATCATGATGGGGATGAGCATGTAAAACATGAGGAATTCATTGGCCAGAAAAATTTGAACGCAATCCGCTTCAGATACCGCCTGGCTGCCGCACATGGCCGAATACGCCGCGGAAATGTCGGATGAATCCCCGCCCCCGGTCATCGAGTGACTGGTGAAATATAGGATCACGATGGGAAGGACCGTGAACAGCAGCGGCATAAAGATGGTCACGAACAGGACCAGCTTGTTCTTGAAAACCTCCGCCCATTCCTTTTCAACGATTGTCTTGACCCTGTCCATCAGGCACCTGTTCCTTCCTGGCCGTCCCTGATCAGCTTCAAATACACATCTTCCAGCGAGTGGCGCACCTCGCCGACGAATTGAATCTCCGCTCCCGCCTCGACCAGCGTCTTGATGATGCGGGGGTTCTGCCCCTCCGGGTCGTCCAGCCCGACCACAAAGCGCTGTCCATCGATGCTGACCTCCTTGATTCCGCTGATCCTGCCGAGGAGGTCTTTCCACTCCGGTCGCAGTTCACGCAGGTGAAAGACCACCTTGCGTCCGTACAGCTGCTTGCGCAGATTCAGCGGCGTGTCCACGGTCACCAGGCGGGTTCTGAAAATGGCGATGCGCTGACAAAGCCGGTCGGCCTCGTCGAGGTTATGCGTGCAGATGAAAATGGTGCGTCCCTCGATCTTCAGGTCCTCGATGAAATCCCGGACCAGCCTGGCGGCTTCCGGATCCAGTCCACTGGTCGGCTCATCCAGGAAAAGCACTTCTGGCTCGTGCAGCAGCGCGCGGGCGATGGCCAATTTTTGGCGCATGCCCTTGGAGAAGCTGCCCACCTCATCATGACGCCGGTCATACAACCCGAGCATTTTTAAATACTTGCTCACCTGACCCTGCACATCCGCCACCCGGTACAGGCGGGCAAAGATGCTCAGGTTGCGCTCCGCAGAAAGGCGATCGTACATGCCCGGCGACTCGGTCAGGATGCCAACCGACTGCCGGATCTGCTGGTCGTCCCGGCCTACAACGCGCTCGTTGACCCAGGCCCTCCCGGAACTGGGGGCGATCAGGCACGCCAGCATGCGCACGGTGGTCGTCTTCCCCGCGCCGTTGGGACCAAGAAAACCGAACGCTTCTCCCCTGGCAATTTCCAGCGACAGGTCGTCCACGGCCAGGACGGATGCCGCTTTCTTCCCCATGTTGAATGTTTTGGACAGGTGTTCAATGCGGATCATGTTCGCTTCCTCAATAAAGAAGTATGATTATAATCCCACTTCCTTGTTTGGCAATTGCATTTTCGTGACAAATTTATCGTTTTTTATCATTATTATGCATAAATATGTTGACTTTTATGACGAATATTTATAGAATACTGTTATGGGTGACACAAACGACACTACCTGTTCAGATAATTTTGATCAAATCGATCAAAAGATCATCGCCGCACTGCAGGAAGACGGTCGCGTGCCTTTCGCGACCATCGCCGAGAGGCTAAACGTCTCCCCGGGAATGATCCGCATCCGCTACAACAAATTGGTTGAGACGGGGTGCCTTAAAGTGGCCGCCATCACCAACCCGCTGCGATTGGGGTACACTTCCATGGCGTTCATTGGGATCCGCGTGGAAGGCGCCAAGATGATGTCGATCGCCGAGAAGATCTCCAGGCTCAGCGAGGTGATCTACCTGGTCGCCACCAGCGGCGCTTACGACATCATGGCAGAGGTCATCTGCCGGGACCAGGACCACCTGCTCAAATTCCTGACCGAAAAGCTGTACGCCATCGACGGCGTGCGGGAATCCGAGACGTTCATCCACCTAAAGATCGTGAAAGAAGTCTACTTTTAAATCAGGCAGGGTTGGGACTTCGCTCCGTGCGGAGTCCCTTTATTTATTAAATATTTCAAGGAGAAGAACATGAGAGTACTGTTGGTTGGTGTCGGCGGAGTGGGAGAAGCCATCGCGGCGATTTCCAGGCCCCGCCCATGGATGGAGCTGGTGGTGCTGGCGGATTACAACAAGAAGCGCGCGCTCGAGGTGCAGACCAAAATGGGTGATAAGAAGCGCTTCCCGGTGGAGTTCGTGGACGCGGGCAAGCGGGACATGATCGTGGACCTGGCTAAGAAGCACAAGGTGGACATGATCATGAATGCCTGCGACCCGTCCTTTAATGTGCCCATCTTCGAGGCGGCGTACAAGTACGGCTGCAACTACATGGACATGGCCATGACCCTCTCCGAGCCGCATCCCACCCAGCCGTTCAAGAAGTGCGGCGTCAAACTGGGCGATTACCAGTTCGAGCGGGCAGAAAAATGGGAGAAAAAGGGGCTCCTGGCCATGGTCGGGCTGGGCGTGGAACCCGGCATGGCGGACGTCTTCGCCCGGTACGCCCAGGACCACCTGTTCGACGAGATCGACGAGGTCGGCGTGCGCGACGGCGCCAACCTGACCGTCAAAGGCTATGATTTCGCGCCGAACTTCTCCATCTGGACGACCATCGAAGAGTGTTTGAACCCGCCCATCATCTGGGAAAAGGGCAAGAAATGGTACACCACCGAGCCTTTCAGTGAGCCCGAAATCTTCGACTTCCCCGAGGGCATCGGCAAGCTGGAAGTGATCAACGTGGAACACGAAGAGGTGCTGCTGGTACCGCGCTGGATCAAGTGCAACCGCGTCACCTTCAAGTACGCCCTGGGGGATCAGTTCATCGATGTCCTGCGCACGCTGCACATGATCGGCCTGGACAACAAAAATCCAATCCGGGTCAAGGATGTCAGGGTCGCCCCGCGCGACGTGGTGGCGGCCTGCCTGCCCGATCCGGCGCACCTGGGTCATCTCATGGAAGGCAAGACCTGCGCCGGCACGTGGATCAAAGGCACCAAGGACGGCAAACCGCGCCAGGTGTACATCTACCAGGTGGCGGACAACAAGCAGTGCATGAAGAAATGGGATTGCCAGGCTGTTGTAGCGCAGACCGCTTTCAACGCTGTGATTGGGTTCGACCTGATCGAGCACGGCGTCTGGAAAGCCGTCGGCGTGAAGGGTCCCGAGGCGTTTGACGCTCTGCCCTTCATGGAGAAAATGGCCGGCTATGGGTTCCCGTACGGCATCAAGGAAATGTAAACACATTTAGAAGGAGGAGAAATAATGGCTGAAATACAAGGTAAGGGTCTGGAGATCAGGCAGGAGACCAAGAAGCTGAAGCGCGAGCTGACGCTGCTGCCCCTGTTTGCCATGATCTACTTCACCGTCTGCGGTGGAGCATTCGGCGCTGAGCCCATGGTTGGCCTGTCCGGTCCAGGAATGGCTCTCATTTTAATGGTGGTCACGCCGCTCCTTTTCAGCATCCCGAACATGCTCATGGTGCGCGAAATGAACTCACTGATGCCCCACGAGGGCGGTTACTACCACTGGGTCAAGCAGGCTTTCGGCCCGTTTGCCGGTTTCCTGGCTGGCTGGATGAACTGGGTGGTCTCCTGGGTGGACGTATCGATCTACCCGGTCTGGGCCGCCATGTACCTGTCGTTCTTCATTCCCCAGCTGGACGAGGGCCTGACGATCGGTTCGCTGAGCCTGTCCCCGGCCCTCCTGCAGTGGATCGTGGCGGTCATCATCATCTGGCTGATCTCTGCTTTGCAGGTACGCGGTGCGCGCTTCTCGGGCCTGTTCGCCAACTGGCTGGGGCTGGTCATGATCATCCCGCTGGTCCTGATGTCGGGCGTCGGTATCTACAACTGGATCCAGAGCGGTCAAACGTTGCAGATCCCGCTGCTGCCCCAGGGGCAATCCCCAACCATCAACGCGCTGTTCACGTCCTTCAGCACGGGATTGTTCGTTGCCATGTGGAACTTCATGGGCTGGGAGCTGCCCACCGTGGCGGGTTCTGAGATCGTCAAGCCCAAGAAGACCTACCCGGCAGCGATGATCCTTGTGCTCATTGCTGCGTTCGCCACCTACTCCATCCCCACCATCGCCGGGCTGCAGGGAGGCGCCGGCGCCGACGAGCGGTACCTGGTGTGGGGTCAGGAACCCTGGGACACCATCCCCCTGGCGGCAGCGGAAGCCTATGACAACGGCGCGTCGAGCGAGGAGTTTGCCGCGATCATGGAAGAGCAGTACGCTCTGGTGGAGAGCGGTGCGGAAATCGAGTACGCGGATCAAACCATGGGAACGCTGATGATCCAGGAGTACGGCATCACCAAGGCCACCATGGAGGAGTGGGGCGCGGATACGGAAGCTGATTTTGGCTGGGAGTTCACGGACATCTCCGTGAAGATTGGTGAAGCCACCAAAGGCGCGGAGAAGTGGATGCCCCAGCTGCTGGGCACGCTGGTGGCAGTCTCCGCCATCCTCTCCATGATCGGACTGTTCATCGGCAACGGCCTTGGCGGCACGCGCATCCCCTTCGCCATGGCCGAGGACGGCATGATGCCCAAGTTTCTGGTCAAGGTGCACCCCAGGTATGGTACACCCTGGGTGTCCATCATCATCTGCGGCGTCATCTTTTCGATCTTCTCTCTCTCCACGTTCCAGGCCCTGGTGGTCCTGGATGTCCTGCTGAACATGCTGGTGCTGTTCGCGGAGATCCTGGCGCTGCTGGTCATGCGCAAGAAGAGGCCCGACCTGCCGCGCCAGAAGGTCGGAGGCGGATTGCTCGGGCTGATCTACATCGTCGGCGCTCCCGCCCTCATCATCACCGTCGCCATCATTAGTCAGGTGGTCTCGGAAGGATGGGGAGCGATCTGGCTGGGGCTGGCGGCAATTGCCATCGGTGCCTTTCTATACTTCCCCATCCGCAAGTGGGTCAAGCCGGGCGTTCCTGACGTGGACCCCTACAAGTCCTCTGAGGACGGCGAAGTCTAATTCTTGATCGACCATTCCCCTCCCTCCCCCGAGGGAGGGGAATCTGTATAATAGGAGGAGATATGCCATACGGTTATAACGGCAAAATCCTGCACATCTGCCTGACAACGGGCAAATTTGAGGTTGAGCAGCCACCCGAAAGTTTTTACCGCACCTACATGGGCGGCAGCGCCATGGGTGTGTATTATGTGCTTAAAGAAACCCCGGTGCACACCCCCGCCCTGGCTCCGGAAAGCGTCCTGACCTTCATGATCAGCGTGGTGACCGGGGTGGCTATCTCCGGACAGTCGCGTATCAACGTCAACGCGCGCTCCCCTCTGACGGGGGCGATCGGCGACTCGCAGGCGGGTGGATTCATTCCTGCTGAGCTCAAATTTGCCGGCTTCGACGGTATCGTTGTCACGGGCAAATCACCGCGGCCGGTTTACCTCTACATCCGCGACGGGTCTTTTGAGCTGCGCGACGCCAAAGCCCTGCGCGGCAAGACCACCGCTGAAGCGGAGGACATAATCCGCTTCGAGCTGGACGACCCCAAGGTGCAGATCATGCAGCACGGCCCGGCAGCTGAGCAGGGCGTGCTGTTCTCCAGCATCGTCAACATGTGCAGCCGCAACAACGGACGCACGGGGATGGGCCTGGTCATGGCCAGCAAGAACCTGCGCGCCGTCGCCGTGCGCGGCACGTGCAAACCAAGCGTCGCGGACCCAAAGTCGCTCACCGCACTGGCCAAACAGGGCGTCGCCTGGATCGAAGGCAACCTGGATGTCAAGGGCATCGCCGAACTGGGCACCCCCGCGGTCGTCCTGCCGCAGAACGCCATGGGTACCCTCCCCACCCGCAACTACACGGAGGGCCAGTTCGAAAAAGCCGAGGAGATCAGCGGGGAGAGGATGAGCGACACGATCCTCAAGCGCCGCGACACGTGTTTTGCCTGCGCTGTGCGCTGCAAGCGCGTGGTCGAGGTCAAGGAAGGCGACTACCCGGTCGATCCCCGCTACGGGGGACCCGAGTACGAGACGCTGAGCACGTTTGGATCCTATTGCGGTGTGTACGATCTGGCAGCGGTCAGCCACGCCAACCAGCTGTGCAACATGTACGGCGTGGACACGATCTCCTGCGGCGCAACGGTGGCTTTCGCTA
The DNA here is from genome assembly GCA_964498605.1 of uncultured Anaerolineaceae bacterium. Classification (GTDB taxonomy): domain Bacteria; phylum Chloroflexota; class Anaerolineae; order Anaerolineales; family Anaerolineaceae; genus JBGQAS01. Next base: position 22,662 of record CAZCHK010000020.1, read on the forward strand.
TGGAGTGCTTTGAAAAGGGGATCATCGGCCTGAGAGAGACAGGAGGCCTGGATCTGCGCTTCGGAAAGGCGGCATCCATGGTCAAGGCTGTCAGGCAAATCGTCATGGGCGAGGGTTTACTGGGAAAAACGCTCGGACAGGGTTCGGCGCGGGCAGCCAAGGATTGGGGCAACGGCGCCGAGGATCTGCTGATCACGGTAAAGGGGCAGGAGGCTCCCGCGCATATGCCGCAGGCCAAAAAGAGCCTGGCTCTGATCTACGCGGTCAACCCGTTTGGCGCGGACCATCAGTCCAGCGAACACGACCCGATGTACGAAAAGGGCCTGGCCACCGACCAATATCTGGACAACCTGGCCCAGCTGGGCCTGCGCGACCCGACCCCGCAGAACGATTTTGGCGCCGAGAAGGTGCGTTTTACCTGGCTGGGAGAGCTGTTCTACAGCCTGATGGACACGCTGGATCTGTGCCAGTTCGTGTGGGGGCCGGCCTGGTGCCTCTTCGGTCCACGGGAAACAGTGGACATGGTGCGTTTCGTGACCGGATGGGACGTGAGCCTGGAAGAGCTGCTCGAAGTGGGCAGGCGCAGGCTGAACCTGATGCGCGTGTACAACGCCCGGGAGGGCTTCTCGCGCCAGGATGACGCGCTGCCGGCGAAATTCTTCAAGCCCCTGGCAGGCGAAGGCCCCACCGCCGGAGTGGCCGTGGATAAGGCCGAGCTGGAAGCCGCGCTGGACCAGTACTACCGCCTGAACGAATGGACAGCCAACGGGGTTCCCACCCCCGATCTGTTAAAAAGGATTCAACTGGAATGGGCGGTTCAGTACCTGCCCGATCAATGATTCGCATCGAGGAACTGATGACTCTGTACGAAAACAACTTCAAGCACCTGTCCCCGGTCTGGACACACGGCACGACCATTGTGGTGGACCACGCCCAAGGCGCGGTCGTGTATGACCAGAACGGCGAATCCTACCTGGATTTCACCTGCGGCATCGGCGTGACCAACACCGGTCACTGCCATCCAAAAGTTGTCGAGGCCATCCGCGCGCAGGCGGGCAGTATCCTGCACGCGCAGGCCAACATCCTGACCCATAAGCCCATGCTGGAACTGGTGGAGGAACTGCGCGGAATCGTACCGCCCCAGATCGATGGCTTCTTTTTCAGCAATTCGGGCGCGGAAGCCGTGGAAGGCGCGGTTAAACTGGCCAGGCACGCCACGGGGCGTTCCAACATCATCGTTTTCCAGGGCAGCTTCCACGGGCGCACGCAGGCTACCATGGCCATGACGACCTCCAAGACCGTCTACCGCGCCGGTTACCAGCCGTTGCCGGGAGGGATCTTCGTCGCCCCCTACCCGTACGCTTTTCGCTACGATTGGGACGCCGAGACGACCAGCCGGTGGTGCCTGAACGAACTGGAAACGCTGCTGCTTTCCCAGACCGCACCGCAGGAGACCGCCGCGGTCCTGATTGAGCCGGTTCTGGGAGAGGGCGGGTACGTTGTGCCCCCGTCCAGCTTCCTGCAAGGCCTGCGCAAGCTGTGCGACCGGCACGGCATCCTGCTCATCGCCGACGAGATCCAGTCCGGATTCGGGCGCACCGGGAAGTGGTTCGCCTTTGAGCATTTCGATATCGTTCCCGACATCATCACCGTCGCCAAGGGGATCGCCTCCGGAATGCCGCTTTCGGGGGTATTCAGCCACCTTGACCTGATGAAGAGATGGATCCCCGGCTCGCACGGCGGGACCTACGGCGGGAACGCGGTGGCCTGCGCCGCCGGCGTGGCCACCATCCGGGCCATCCGGGACGAGGGGATGCTGGAGAACTGCCGTGAGCGCGGCAGCCAGCTGATGAGCGGGCTGCGCCACCTCCAGGAAGAGCACCCGGGGATCGGCGACGTGCGCGGCCTGGGCTTGATGATCGCAACAGAGATGCGCTCTCGAGACGGCAAACCGGACAAACCTTCCGCCAAGGCGCTGGTACAGGCCTGCCTGGAGCGCAAATTACTGCTGCTCTCCTGCGGGACCTTCGACAATGTCATCCGCTGGATCCCGCCCCTGCTGGTCAGCAGGGAGCAGGTCGATCAGGCGCTGAACATCTTTGCCGAAGCCCTGGCAACCACATCAGGAGAAAAATAATGAACAAGATTTGGCGCGTCAACACCCGCACCAGGATGTTCCATTGGGAAGATGTGCCGGAGGAATGGGAGCGTCTGGGCGGCCGGGGACTGACCGCAGCCATTCTTTTGAGGGAAGTTCCCGCAACCTGCGCGCCTGAAGGCACTGAGAACAAGCTCGTCTTCGCCCCCGGCCTGCTGGTGGGGCACATGCTCACCAGCTGCGACAGGCTCTCCATCGGTGGCAAAAGCCCGCTGACTGGCGGGATCAAGGAATCCAATGCGGGCGGCACGACCGGCATGGCGCTGGCGCTGCTGGGCATCAAGGCGCTGATCCTGGAAGACGCCCCCGAGACCGACGACTGGCAGGTCATCGTAGTAAGCAAGGACGACCTGCGCTTTGAACCAGCCGTCAGCCTGGTCGGATTGGGCTGCTACGAAACCTCCCGCGCACTGCTGGAGAAGTTCGGCCCAAAAGTGGCTGTTTCGATCATCGGCCCGGGCGGCGAAATGCAGCTGCACGCCTCCGGGATCACCAACGTGGACAAGGACCGTGTCCCTTCGCGCATCAACGCCCGCGGAGGTCTGGGTGCCGTGATGGGGTCCAAGAAGATCAAGGCCATCGTTTGGGACACCACCGGCTGCGAAAAACCCACCCTCGCGGATCCGGCTGCCTACCGCGCCGCGCAGAAACTGCTCAACCAGTCCGTGCTGGCGCAGCCGCAAACTAAAGCCTATCACGACCTGGGCACAGCCGGAAACACCAGCGTGATCAATTTCATGGGCGCGCTGCCCACGCGCGGGTTTTCAAGCGGCCAGTTTGAAGGCGCCGAGAAGCTGTCCGGGGAGCACCTGATCGAAACGATACACCAGCGCGGCGGCGAGGGAAAATCCTGGCACGCCTGCATGCCCGGCTGCGTCATCCTCAGTTCCAATGTCTTGGCGGACACGTGCGGCAGAACCATCGTCGCGCCGATTGAATACGAGACCATCGGACTAATGGGCTCCAACCTGGGCATCGATGACCTGGATACTGTCGCGCGGCTCAACTGGCAGGTGAACGACATTGGCATCGACAGCATTGAAATCGGTGCCGCGATCGGAGTGGCCGGCAGAGCTGGCGTCTTCCGCTGGGGGGATGGATCCCAGGCGATAGCACTAGTAAACGAGATCCGCCGCGGCACGCCGCTGGGGCGCATCCTTGGAGGCGGGGCCGGTTTTACCGGCAAGATGCTGGGCGTGGAACAGGTGCCCGTGGTCAAGAACCAGGCTTCTGCCGCGTACGATGGACGCGCCGTCAAAGGCACAGGCGTGACCTACGCCACTTCCCCCCAGGGGGCGGATCACACCTGCGGGGTGACCTTCCGCGCCAAGATGGACCACCTCTCACCCGCCGGGCAGGTGGAAGCCTCGCGCAGGGCTCAGATCAACATGGCCGGATATGACACGCTTGGCGCGTGCATCTTCGCCGGTTTCGGCTTCGGTGCCGCCCCCGAGCTGGTGCCGGCGCTGATCAAAGCCCAGTACGGCTGGGACGTGCCGGCGGACTTCCTGCAGGCGCTGGGCAAAAAGACGTTGAGTACAGAGCGTGAATTCAACCGCCAGGCAGGATTCACCACCGCGGATGACCGCATGCCGCGCTGGATGTGCCAAGAGCCTCTCCCGCCGCATAACACGGTTTTCGATGTCCCGGAAGAGGAGCTGGACATTCTCTTCGACTGGGAGTGATTGGGAGTTATGATAAAAAGAACCCGGGTGACCGGGTTCTTGATTGTTCAGCTCAAATGCTTGATGAAGATCCTGCGCCGCTTGTGATGGCGCGGGGAGAAGAACTTCCACTGCCCCATGACCATGGCGTTCGTCTCCAGGTTGGGGTTGGATTCCGCCTTGCGGATGCCCATTTTCACGTACATGCGGTGCAGGTGGTCCATCATGATGGCGTTGACGCCCCTGCCCTTGTACTCTGGTTTGACCGCCACCAGGTACAGGTCGGCCCGGTCGGTCTTCCGGAGCGCTTTCAGCAGGTGAATGAAGCCGAACGGGAACAACCTCCCGCGGCATTTCTGCAGTGCGCGCGAGAGCGTGGGCATGGTGATGCCGAAACCCACCACATCGTCATTTTCATTCACGACGATCGGCACGTACTCCGGTTTGATGAATCCAAAATACTGCTCTTTGTATGCCTGTACCTGTCTTGGGGTAAGTGGTACCGTTCCATACAGGTGCGCGTAACCCACATCCAGCAGGGCGAAGATTTTGGTCACGTAGGGCAGCAGGTCTTTCTTGTTTTTGGCCTGCAGAAGATGCAGATTGTAGCGCCGCTTGGCTGTCTCAGCCACCCTGGTGATCATGGGATCCACTTTGTCTGGAACGGAGAGCTCGAACTCCATCCAATCGATGTCTTTCGCGTACCCCATGGCCTGCATGTGCCGTGGGTAGTATGCGTGGTTGTAGTATGTCGCCAGTGTGCCCACCTCGTCGAAACCCTCCACCAGCATGCCTTCGCGGTCCATGTCCGTGAAGCCCAGCGGGCCGTGCACAGCGCTGAGATGCTGCTGCCTAGCCCAGGCTTCCACCTGGTCCATCAGCGCGCGGGACACCTCCTGATCGTCAATGAAGTCAAAAGCGGTGAAGCGCATGTAGGGTTGGTTCCACTTTTCGGCGTGCAGTCGGTTGATGATCCCGCCGATGCGTCCCACGACTTTGCCGTCTCGATATGCCAACCAGTAGCGCGCCTCGCAGTGCTCGAACGCCGCGTTCTTGTCCCAGCGGTACGTGTTCATGTCGTCAAAGATCAGCGCGGGAACATAAAACAGGCTGTCTTGGTAGAGATGGTTGGGAAAATCCACGAACCTGCGCAGATCTCGCCTGTTGGTCACTTCTTTTATCTGGACGGGCATTGAAACCTCTCTCACGATAGAAATTTGCCGGTATCGGTATTGTGCATTGAAATAGTACATGATTTTAACACCGAAACTCATCCTGCGTGTCGTGCCATGAGGTTAATCTTTTTCTCATGATTGTGTATCATAATGCTGCAGGAAACACGATGGAGGTGTCATGAGTCAAGAGGTTGGCTTCGTTACGATGGTCCGCACGCCGCTTGAAAAGCGCCATGCGGCGCTGTTCATTGCGAGTCTGCGCGCTTTTGGCGGGTCGCTTGCGCGTTCTCCTGTCCGCGTGTACGAATTTCAAACGGTTGGACAGCCGTGCGCCGATCTTGCCAGTGACGGCGTGGAAGTGCTCCCGCTTGAGGTCCCCCCACCCATCAGCCATTACCTGTTCGCGGACAAAGTGAGCGCATGCGCCTCAGCGGAACAGTCCTGGCAAAGGCAGGTCAGCTCAATGGCCTGGGTTAACCCAGAGAGCCTGGTCGTTCAGCCGCCCGAACTGTTCAAGCTTACGCCGCCCTTCCACGCCGCGTTCCGTCCCGTTCATATTCGCAATATTGGTTCCCTGACCAGGGGGCCACTGGATGACTACTGGCGCAGGATTTACAAAAGGACAGGGCTGTCAGGAGCGGATCATCCGGCGCTGGAGTCCTTCGTCGACCAGCAGCTGATCCGCCCGTACTACAACACGCACGCCTTCGCGCTGGATCCCTCGCTGGGCATCTGCCGGGACTGGCTGGCCCTTTTCACGGACCTGGTCCAGGACAAAACCTTTCAGGAGCATGCCTGCGCAGATGACCCGCACAGGATCTTTCTGCACCAGGCGGCGCTGAGCGCCCTGCTGACTCGTTTGCTGGACGTGTGCACCATCCGCCTGCTGCCTCCGTCCTACAGCTACCCCTGGCACCTGCATGCCAGGGTACCAGCCGATCGAAAGGCGCTTCTTCTAGACGATCTGGTCCTGCCGGTGTACGAGGACTACCTGCCGTTGGATGCCGCGGATAGTAATTTCCTTCCCGCCAGTGAATTTTTCCACACATGGCTTGATGACCACACAGTTTGAACAAAAACCCGGCTTATACAGCCGGGTTTTTGTTTGTTAGATTTTTGGTCCCGCTTTGACAACCTCGGGGATTACCTGCTCAACATACTGCGCGAAGTTCTTGATAAAGAGGTCCGCCAGTTCTCGAGCCTGTTTCTCGTAGGCAGTCTTGTCCGCCCAGGTTTCCACCGGGTTGAGCACTTCGCTGGGCACATCCGGGCAGGAGGTGGGGATTGGCAGCCCAAAGTACGGGTCGGTGATAGTGGGTACCTTCTCCAATGCGCCGGTGAGGGCAGCGCGGATGATGGCGCGCGTGTAGGGCAGCTCGAAGCGGTGCCCCACACCGTACGGTCCGCCCGTCCAGCCCGTGTTGACCAGCCAGACCTGCGATTTGTGTTCGGCGATGCGCTTGCCCAGCAGCTCCGCGTAGACCCCTGGCTTGAGCGCCAGGAAAGGTGCCGCGAAACAGGTGGAGAAAGTAGCTTCCGGTGCCACGATACCGCGTTCCGTGCCTGCCAGCTTGGAGGTGTAACCGGACAGGAAGTAGTACATGGCCTGCTCGGGGGTCAGCTTGGCGATGGGAGGTAGCACGCCGAAGGCGTCCGCAGTCAGGAAAAAGACATTGTGGGGGTGCCCGCCGCGTCCCGAGGGAACGAAGCCGGGGATGAATTCAATCGGATAGGCGCCGCGCGTGTTTTCGGTGTACCTGGAAGAGTCAAAGTCGCACACCCGCGTGATCGGGTCAAAATCGACATTTTCCAACACGGTGCCGAAGTTCTTGCAGGCTGCCGAAATGAGCGGTTCGTACTTGGGATTCAACTTGATGGTTTTGGCATAGCAGCCGCCCTCAAAGTTGAACACGCCGTCGTCACCCCAGCCGTGTTCGTCGTCACCGATGAGCCCGCGTTCCGGGTCGGAAGAGAGCGTGGTTTTGCCGGTGCCGGACAGGCCGAAGAAAAGGGCAGTGTCGCCATCTTTACCAAGATTGGCCGAGCAGTGCATCGGGAAGACATCCTTGTGCGGCATGAGATAATTCATGACGGTGAAAATTGACTTCTTCACCTCACCGGCGTACCCGCTGCCACCAATGAGCACAACACGTTTGGTCACATCCAGGACGATAAAAGCCTCCGAGTTAATGCCGTATTCCTTTGGGTCAACC
>CAZCHK010000020.1:29971-33683 GCA_964498605.1 uncultured Anaerolineaceae bacterium
ACCAGTTCCGCCGGGTACAGGTTCCAATACACGTTCTTTAGGTCGCGCAATCCGTGCACGCTGAGATCCTTCTTGCTGGGTGTGCCAAAGTTTTCCATGTTTTCCCTCACATTAAATTAATGGCGCTGAGTTTAGTTCAGGCCGTACTTCTTCTGCAAAAACGTGTCCGCGGCCTGCCCGAGCATGTGGTGCAGCAGGCGGTCCTTGTGGGTGCGTACATAAGGCAGGTCGATCGGGTCCTCCAGGATGGGGGTGAGGTAGGATGCGGCGCGGTATTTCAGCGGCTCCTCGTTCTCGCCCAGCACCTTGTGCACCACTTCCGGGTTACATGGCGCGGGGGTGCGCCCGAACTCGCCCTTGAGGACCATGCGGAACTCGTTGGAGACAAAGCTGTACGGGTCACCGAACATGACATTGAACGCCGCCTGGGAGCCGATGATCTGGCTGGTGGGTGTCACCAGCGGCACGTAACCGGCATCTGCGCGTACCTGCGGGACGGCGGCCAGGGTTTTCTGCAGTATTTCCGGGTCGTCGCTGCCCATTTCTTTGAGCTGGTTGACCAGGTTGGTGTACATGCCACCCGGGATCTGCGATTTGAAGATCTCGTCGTCATAGGAAGGGTAACCGAGCTCAGCCAGGATATCGTGCGTGATGGGCAGTGCCTTTTCAATATTATCGTGCCCGCCCTTTTGGAGCAGCTTCAGTACTTCGCCGACCTTTTTGCGGTCCACGTCTTTGTAATCCACCGGTCGGTAGAATTTCCCGGCATACGGAATGAACTTGGAGAGCTCCTCGAAGATCTTGAAGAGTTCCTTCTGGATCTTCAGCACCAGGTCTTTGTCCAGCCCGTGATCCAGGCCCATCTCTTCGGCAAAGACGATCAGCACCTCGACCGGGGAGTGGCTGGCGCCTCCTGCAAAGGGGGTGATGGCGCAGTCGATCGAGTCCACGCCCAACGCCATGCCGATGGCGCAGTTCAGCAGTGCCACGCCGGCGGTGGAGTGTGTGTGCAGCGCCACCGGGATGGTGATGTTCTTCTTCAGCCCATCGATCAGGTCGTAGCAGTCGGTGGGATAGAGGATACCGGACATGTCCTTGATGGCCATCTGGTCGGCGCCCTGCTCCTGCATCAGCTCGGCGTATTTCACGAAGTAATCGGTGGTGTGCACCGGGCTGGTGGTGTAGGAGAGAGCCAGCTCGGCCTTTGCCCCGTACGCCTTGGAGGCCAGCATGGCCACCTGCAGGTTGCGGAAGTCGTTGAGGGCATCGAAGATGCGCATGATGCCCACGCCGCTTTCGCAGGCCTGCTTGACGAAGGCGATGACCAGGTCATCCGGGTAGGGTTGGTAGGCGAACAGGTTCTGTCCGCGCAGGAGCGCCTGCACTTTCTGGCAGCCGCCCAGCGTGTCGCGGAATTTTTCGAGTCGGTCAAAGGGGTTTTCGTTTAAAAAGCGGATGGATGAATCCAGCGTCGCCCCGCCCCACAGCTCCATGGCATGGTAGCCGGCCTGGTCGATCATCTTGAGCACCCGCATGGCCTGCTCGGTGGACATGCGCGTGGCAGCCAGGGACTGGTGCCCGTCGCGCAGGGTGAGGTCAGTGAAGCGAATGGTCTTGGTCATAGGTTCATTTTCCTTGTGGGTCAGATTTTTGCCCGCAACTGTTGATTTTAGCATACTTGCGATAGTCAAAATCATGCCTTTGCAGGATGAATATCATCATTATTTTTTAAGTTAAGAATCCGCTTTTCCGTTCAATAATGTATTTATCTTTAGCAAAGGAGAGGAAAACATGCGTTTAACACCCCCAAAGAAGGTCACATTCTGGATCTCGCTCATTCTGGTCATTCTGGGTATTGTTGGAAAGTTTCTGAACCTGGGAATCATCTCAGACTGGTCCTGGATCCTGGTCGTGATCGGTTACATCATCCTGCTGCTGGGCTTGCTGATTAAAGGCTTCTGAGGCAGTAATCCCTCAACGACAAACCGCCCGGCTCATCCGGGCGGTTTGTTTGATGTCGGCATCTAGTTAAGGTCTATAACAGACATTATCTTTTCTCCATACACATCCCATATCAGAAAAATGTGCTTCACATGATGGTCGATCAGTATAATCGGCACACACAGGGGTCGGAATAGTTGGGCAGGGCTCAGGCGCGATCGCCCAGCCGGTGGAAAAATCCACAACCGGATCCACCTCGGAAAACTGGACATAATCAATGGTCGGGTCCCATCCGGTATAACAGTAGATGCGATCGGGCAGCGTGTCAAACAGCGAGCAGGTCGTCTCACTCAGATTGGTGTATACCCGGTACTCCATAAACTCAACCCCGGGGATGTTCACGCTCATGATGCAGAAGAACCTGCCCGTTGCTGGGTCGCAGCCGTAGGAAGTGAGTAAAACCTCTCCGTCCGTGATGATGCAATCCGGAATGGCAGCTACCATAGCCGGCCAGGTGTCAAAGTACTTCCAGGTTGGAGAGGGTGCCCCATCCTGTTGGATGGCAATCGCCATTGTACCCGGTGCAGCAGGTCGATTGCCCTCGCAGTTCAACCTGCCCGGAACAACAGGGTCAACATTGCATGAAAAAGGATTTTCGCCATCACCTGCGGTGTAGGTCCATCCCGCACCTGGTATCAACCATGCCATGTCGGTGTCCAGAATAAAGTAGATCCTCGTTTCGTCCAGACAGCCTGTCTCGGTGATCCTCCATTCTCCTTCTTCGGTTGTGCCGCAGGGTTCTGCCGGGAATGGGAAGGTGTAGGTTGCGCAGGATCCCGGGGTTCCATCGGTTAGATTCGGGCAGATCTGTACAGTCGCTTCGGGTTCCGGCGGATCGGGAGGATTATAGATGCAGGTCCAATGCGTCACGTCCAGTTGTGTGCATTCGAAGAGTCCTCCCCCACCACTGGCAAACGAGACCCCATGCGCAAAGATGGTATCGGTCGCTAAGGCGATCGAATATCCGCCTGTATCATTACAAAATACTTCTCCTCGCCATGCGGCTTCACCGGTGGGTTCACAATCTGCAGGTGATGGCACATTTGAAGCCAAGGAGTACACCGCCGGATCACCTGGATATGAGTACCATGACTGCATGGGATGCAAGGGCATGGGTGTGAGGATTCCGGTGCATGTAAATGTATCCGCATAGAAGGTGGAACAAGTGGACATGTCCCAGCCGTCAAAGGCATAATTGATGAAATCTGGGGCTGGCGAGAAGCCATGGGTGACGGTTAACGTGGTGATCCCGGCTGAATCGGGGCAGGAAAGGTTGGGAGAGTACCCAGCACTTGTGGAACCTCCAGGACCAAGACAGGGTACAACTTCCACCGCACCATAGATCGTGACCAGGTGGCCGAGCCCTTCAAAGTTCAATGTCAGTTCATACTCGATGAATGTCGGTGGATGATCATCCACTATGCTGGCCGGAAGATCCGCGTTGCACAGAACCAGGTAGGTATCCGCGTCGAACATTTCAAATGTGCACATATGGAAAGTGACAGCATGGGTTGCCGGATCGATCACTCCCGCAGTGGCCGAGTTCAGTAAAAGTGGAGGTGTAAATCCAACATGATATTGGAGTTGAAAATGTCGTTCCAGCTGGCAGCCCGCACCAGCCCGCTCAAGCGAAAAAAGACCATCGTCCGGCTCGTCCGGCGTGGTGGGCACGTGCCGCTCCGGGGGTACCTCGATCTCCGCGGGAACCACC
>CAZCHK010000021.1:0-33457 GCA_964498605.1 uncultured Anaerolineaceae bacterium
TAATGATACCACAAAGTATAACCAGAAAGCCCCCATTCAATTTACGATATAATCCATGCAGAACTTGTATGCAGAGCAAATCGCAGGCCACATTCGTCAAGGTTTTGGTCGTCAGCATTGTCCTGAATCTGATTGGCTGGATTGGTTTAATACTGCTGATCAGTTTTACTTTGCCGACGCTTTTCCCCAGGTGGCTGTTTTTCTTTCTGCTGACCTGTGCTTTTTGCGGTATTTCGCTCCCATTCATTTTTTTGCTGCACCGGCGCTTTCCAGGTGAGACACCCGCGGATATGGGCGTCTGGATGCGTGAGGCGATCTGGGTAGGCCTGTTCATCGACCTGATTACCTGGCTCCAACTTGGGAGGATGCTCACACCTGCGCGGGGACTGCTGATCGCGATCGGACTCATTGTCATTGAATATTTCCTTCGGTTAAGGGAAGCCAACCGATTTGTACCCAAGGACACCGGGATGCATGAGTGATCTGCGTGAGTTGCCGTCGATAGACAGCTTACTGCGTACAGGGGAGGTCCGGGAACTGGTCAGAATGCATGGGAACCCCCTGGTTCTGGCATGTTTGCGTCGAACGATTCAGGAGGAACGGGATCGCATCCAGCGGGGAGGAAAGAAGCGCTCTCAAAAGGATCTGATCCATTCGACCGGTGATCTCCTGCGGCACGCCACCACTCTGACATTACGGCCCGTGATCAATGCGACGGGTGTACTTTTACATACCAATCTCGGACGTGCTTGCTTGAGCGAGGATGCCGTACAGGTCATCAACGGCATTGGGGATGCATTCTCGACATTGGAATTCGATCTTGACCAAGGCGTGCGTGGTCATCGGTCCGATCATGTTGAAAAGATCCTGAAAGAACTGCTCGGCGTGGAAGATGCGCATGTTGTCAATAATAACGCGGGTGCTGTGCTTCTGGTTCTTTCAGCTCTGGCCGCTCGCAAGCGGGTGATCGTGTCCAGAACACAGCTGATAGAGATTGGGGGCGGGTTCCGTATTCCCGAGGTGTTAAGGTTGTCCGGAGCGAAAATGGTGGAAATTGGAACGACCAATCGTGTCCATCTCAGCGACTACACAAGCGCGCTTCAGGAACCAGCCGCAATTGTCCTTCGCGCGCACCACAGTAATTTCAAGATCGTTGGTTTCTCCAGTGAACCGGATTTCAGTTCGGTGATTGACCTGGCGCACGCCAACCAGGCCATCGTCGTGGATGATATCGGCAGCGGCGCGCTACTGGACACCTCGATATTTGGACTGGCTCATGAGCCAATGGTTCAGGAGTCGTTGAAATGTGGCGCGGATATCGTATGTTTTTCAGGGGATAAACTTTTGGGCGGACCCCAGGCAGGGATCATTGTAGGAAAAAAGGAGTTACTGAACAGAATTAAGAAACATCCACTGGCGAGGGCGTTGCGAGCGGAGAAACTTCTACTGGCGGGATTGCAGGCGACCCTGATGCATTACTTGAAAGACGAAGCGATAAACAAAATACCCCTCTGGCAGATGATCTCGAAAAAACCCGAAGAACTCAAACGACGGGTGACCCACTGGATTCGGGTTCTTGGCCGCGGGGAAATTCTGGCCGTTGAATCAACAGTCGGTGGCGGGAGCTTGCCGGGTGAAACTCTGCCGTCTTTTGCTTTGGGCTTACGCGTGATCAACGCTCAATCTTTTTTGCAGCAATTGCGAAGTGCCGTGACACCCGTCGTGGCCCGAGTGAATGCGGATGTCGTTTTGTTTGATCCAAGGACAGTGCTCGACGAGCAGGACGAAGATCTTCTGGCAACATTGAATAATTTACTTAAAAAGGAATAGTTTTATGAAAAATGATCTTGGACACTTAATGAAAGATCAGGGTATTGATGCACTGCTCATCACGGGTCCGGCGTCCAGCAACCCAGCCATGGTTTACTTCACCGGTCTGGTGCACGTGACTATGGCGGACCTTGTTGTGAAGGCCGGCTCGGAACCCGTATTGTTCTACCCTCCGATGGAGAGGGACGAGGCAGCCAAAACCGGTTTGCCGTCCAGAAGTTACACGAATTACCCGATGAGGGAGTTTCTGTCACTGGCAGCAAACGATGCGGTAAAAGCTCGCGCGATGAGATATCAAAAGATGCTCAAGGACTGCGGTGTTGAGAAGGGTACGATTGCGATCTACGGAAATGCTGATGCAGGTGCCAGCTACGCGATCTTTTCTGCGCTCCAAAAGATCATGCCCGAGGTGGAGCTCTCGGGATTCCCGGTGGATGAATTGTTGATGCAGGCGATGATGACGAAGGATGAGGTGGAGCTGGCGGCGATTGCTGAAATGGGCAAATTGACCATCGAAGTAGTGGGTAGAACAGCTGACTACCTGACAAAACACCAGGTCAGAAACGAGACGCTGCTTAAACAGGATGGTTCACCGCTCAGGATCAAAGACGTTAAAAGCAGGATCGATCTTTGGCTGGCGGAACTTGGCGCCGCCAATCCGGAAGCAACCATATTTGCCATCGGGCGCGATGCCGGCGTGCCGCACAGCACAGGCAACCCGGAAGATGTGCTTGCGCTGGGAAAGACGATCGTATACGATATTTTTCCATGCCAGGCTGGAGGGGGATTCTTTTACGATTTCACACGCACCTGGTGCCTTGGATATGCCCCGGATGAGGCGGTCAAGCTATACGAGGATGTAAAGTACGCCTACAATGCGCTGGTCAGCGAATTAAAGGTCGACCAGCCATTTTCGCATTATCAGACGCGGACCTGTGAGATATTCGAGAAGCAAGGCCACGCTACGATTGCGCAGGATCCGGCAGTAGAAGAAGGCTACGTGCACAGCATCGGTCATGGAGTCGGGCTGCACGTGCACGAAAAACCTTTCAGCGGTGCGAACACCACATCCACTGACCGGCTGGCCCCGGGCAGTGTATTCACGATCGAACCAGGTTTGTACTATCCCAGCAGGGGTATGGGTGTCAGGATCGAGGATACGTATTGCGTGAATCCTGACGGCAGCATAAAAACCCTGGCAGAATATCCCGCAGAACTGATCTTAAAAATGAAAAATTGAAACCGGGAAATTCCTGATGATGAGCTTCAATGACCCAGAGCTGGAGGCGTTTGTTTTATCCGCGTTGAAACGGCAACAAAACATACAGGAAAACCTGATTCCCCAGGTTGTTGAGCGGACGGGATGGAACTGGACGAGGGCGGAAGAATTTATCGAGAAGGTTCGCCTGGAACACAGCCTTTCCATCGTGCTGTGGCAGGGGAAATTCTTCACCATCCTGTCCACCATTTTTCTTCTTGCAGGCTTAGGGTTAACCATCGCTTCCATCAGCGTGAGTCTGGGCATCAACAACATTTCGGAATGTTTACCTGGTGGCCGGATTACGGATGGAAGAAGCCAATTCCCGGATTGCACTGGGCTCATCCTTGATAGCATTCAAAGTGTGGAAGTGTTTGTTGGCATTGGATTGAGCCTTGTTTTGGGAGGATTCATTGGCCTGTTGCTCGCCCAACGGCAGTTGAGACATGGTAATATGATGGTCAATGATTGAGGTTGCATGAAGCAAAAGACTGATGGACAGAGAGTGCGAATATTGGGGATTGAGACTTCCTGTGATGAAACCGCGGCGGCTGTTGTTGAGAATGGCACAACCATTCTGTCGAATGTCATCGCATCGCAGGTTGATCTTCATGCCAGGTACGGTGGAGTATTTCCGGAAGTCGCATCTAGGCAGCATATTCTCTCCATTTTTCCTGTTGTGGAGGAAGCCTTGACATTGGCTCACCTTGGTTTTGACGACATCGATGCGGTTGCCGTGACACGCGGACCGGGACTGGCAGGGTCGCTGGTGGTGGGTGTGAATATGGCGAAAGGTATCGCTCTGGCGAGGGATTTGCCTCTCATTGGTGTAAACCATCTGGAGGCGCACATCTACTCCGCCTGGCTGCAGGGTAACCAGCAAAGCACCTGGGTGCCGCCTTCATTCCCCGTCATGGCACTGCTGGTCTCAGGAGGGCATACCGAGTTGAACCTGATGACGGCACATCTGGCCTATCACAGATTGGGGGGTACTGTTGATGATGCCGCTGGAGAAGCTTTTGACAAGGTTGCCAGGCTTCTTCATCTCAGTTATCCGGGCGGTCCTTCCGTGCAAAAAGCTGCTGAGGACGGGATCAGTGAGAGCATAGCCATGCCGAGAGCCAAGATGGAAGGAACATGGAATTTTTCTTTCAGCGGGATCAAAACAGCGGTCCTGCGGTTCATAAAAAGAATCGAAGAAGAGGGCCAGCCCGTACCGGTATCCAATTTGGCTGCAGCTTTTCAGAAAGCGGTGATCGATGTGCTGTACGAGAAAACGATGGCTGCTGCCAGAGAATATCATGTTCAGGAGGTGGTCATTGCCGGAGGGGTGTCGGCTAACAAAGCGCTCAGGGCGATGTTTTTGTCACAGGAAGAGTTCCCTCTTCGCATACCGCCTTTGGCGCTCTGCACAGATAATGCCGCGATGACCGCCGCCGCAGGTTATTATCGCTTCATGACGGGAGATTCCGACTCTTTGGACACGGACGTCATGCCGAACTGGCCGCTGTCTGTTGAGAAATTGGCCGGGTAACTTTTCTCTGGAATGATCATCTAATGAAGTATGAAATAAATCCAAGCGTTGCGATCACTCTTGAGCAATTAAAAAAAGGCGACAAGGACGCCTTTGGTTCGCTGGTAGCCAAGACATCGGAAAGATTGTACCGTTTGGTGTTTCGAATGACAGGTGACGAGATGGAAGCGGAAGACATCCTCCAGGATACCTATCTCAAAGCCTTCACGGGGATCGCATCGTTTGAAGGGCGGTCTTCGCTTGAAACCTGGCTGTATCGAATTGCCATGAACGAGGTTTTTATGCGTTACAGGAAGAAAAGCGCTCCCCAGGTTTCGATCGATGAGGAGGTCCAGGGAGATGAAGGCCTGAATGAGCCGCTTCAAATTGTGGACTGGTGCTGCCTGCCCGAAGCAGAGTTGCTGGACC
Organism: uncultured Anaerolineaceae bacterium; assembly: GCA_964498605.1. Classification (GTDB taxonomy): domain Bacteria; phylum Chloroflexota; class Anaerolineae; order Anaerolineales; family Anaerolineaceae; genus JBGQAS01. Next base: position 5,031 of record CAZCHK010000021.1, read on the forward strand.
AGGAAAGCAAGACGATGCTAAATCAGGCTGCCGACGAACTTTCACCGGGTTTAAGGGCTGTGTTTATACTGCGTGATATTCAGGGATTGTCCATACAGGACACGGCTGAGATCCTGAACATCTCCGAGGGGGCGGTAAAAACGCGTTTGCTGAGAGCCCGTTTGATGCTGCGCGAGAAACTCTCACGCTATTACTCCGAAAAGATGGAGAGGAGATCAGGCCATGCATGAAAATCATTGTCAGGAATTGCTGGCTTCGCTGTCAGACTACATCGATGGAAACCTGGATCAGAACATGTGCGGGGAAATTGAGAAACACATGGAAAGTTGCCCGAATTGTAAGATGGTATACAACACGCTAAGAAAAACCATCGATCTGTATCACCAGATGGATGAGAGTTCCGGCATGCCCGATGATGTTCGCCAGCGTCTGTACGCGAGGCTTGCCATTCATAATATTGGCTGATCATAACCTCCCGCGTAACTTTTCGTCTAAAAGTTCATCCAATAAGTGAGGTGCATGATGTCAACGCTATTGGATGCTGAAACCCTTTCACAAATTAAAGAGATTTTTCAGAACCTTATTCGGCCGGTTTCACTGATCTTCTTTGTGAAAAAAGCCGGTTGTGATTCTTGTGAACAAACGGTTCAGCTTCTGTCTGAAGTAGCCGCACTTTCGGACAAGGTTGCGCTTCAAATTCATGATGTAGAGACCGATTCGGAAAAGGCTGCGCAATACAACGTGAGGAAGGCCCCCACGCTGATTGTCGGCGAGCAAGGGCATGAGGGTGTGATGGATGTGGGTGTTCACTTCATGGGCATTCCAGCCGGGCACGAATTTACCTCTTTGATCAACGCCGTGCTGCTTGTTTCGACCCAAGAAGTACCTCTCAGGGATTCAACAAAACGAAAATTGCAGAGCCTGTCGACACCGGTTGATATCAAAGTATTCACGACTCCCACCTGCCCGTATTGTCCGCAAGCGGTCATTTTGGCGCACCAGTTTGCCGCCTTCAGCCCGATGATCAATTCTTCCATGGTCAACGCGATTGAATATCAGGCGGAGTCCAGGGCGCTGGGCGTGCAGGGAGTTCCGCATACGTCCATCAATGATGGAGAGGGCACTTTGATTGGGGTTGAGCCTGAGGAGGCTTTGCTGGATGAAATCATGAGTGTCGCAGCGAAAAAGGAGAAAAAATGAACGCTTCAGTGAAATGGAAAGGCGGGATGTCTTTTGACGGCACGTCCGATAGTAGTTTTTCCGTACCGTTAGGGGCTGATACGCAGGTTGGGGGCGCGGGCGATGGTTTTCGCCCAATGGAGCTCATGCTGATCGGCATGGCGGGGTGCACGGCCATGGATGTCATCTCCATCCTGAAGAAGAAGCAGCAGGATGTGACTGGATTTGAGGTCAGCGTCAGGGCGGAAAGAACGGACGATCATCCAAAAGTATTTAACAAGATTTGGATCGAATACATTGTCCGGGGAAATGGGGTTGATCACCAGGCTGTTGAGAGGGCCGTGGAGCTATCGGAGACGAAATATTGCTCGGGAATCGCGATGATATCCAAAACCGCGCAGATCGAGCACCAGATCACACTGGCTTGAACCGGAACCGGATGTTCAGGTAGGTCCTCGTCACGGATCTTGATGATGATCCGCAGTTAACCTCCCAGGCTAATACCCTTCCGAGTTGACCTTGCTGAAGGAGTCAGAGCTGGTGGAGGCAGTGATGACCCGTCCAAAACGCTCTAAAGTCCCCTTGTATGGCGCGCTGCCATTGTGGGCTACCCAGCCTTCAAAGTTGAAAGCCAGAGGGCCATCCGCGGGGATCCATTCTCCGTTGTACTTCCGTGCAATGTGGATGTGCGTTCCCGTGGATGAGCCGCCTTCACATGAAGGGTGCCCGATGCGATCTCCTGCCTGAACAATGCTCCCCTGGGCGATGCGATCCCTCGTGGCGATATGCAGGTAAAAGACGACCCAGCCGGTATTTTCATCTGCGTCCCCATCCAGGTCCAGTACCACGATGCCTGGAGCGGATCTCGCGATGATGCCATCCGCGACTGCTGTCGCGAAAATATCGGTTTCCACGCATCCACTGGATTGAGTGGGTGGAGCGAAATCAAGAGCCGCGAAGGGATCGCCCAGACCCCAACCGGTGTGAGGGCCACCCGTGTAAGTCCAGGATTGACCGGGTAAAAATGGAAATCGAAACGCGGGTTGTTCAAGGCTTCCAGGGATCAATTCTTCCAGACCTTCCCAGGGGCTGCCGAATAATTCCCGGTAGGTCTTTGCCAGACCCTGGTCGCTGATGGCGAGCGTGTACTGTTCGTAATCCATATTTTGGGCAAAGTAATAATGCAACGCTGCGGTGGCAGCGTTCTGCCACGGGTCCGGATACTCTAGCTGTTCACCACCTATGTCAAATGAAACCAATCTGCCCGTTCTCCACCCATAATAACCATTATTCATGACATTCACTGCCCAGACGAGTTGCAGGTACACTCCTTTGTGGTACTGCTCGACATACCCCAGGGGGTAATCGTCAGAAGGGAACGCGCCTGGATCCGACAACCCGTTCAATTGATATTCAATGACGGCCAGGATCAATCTCGGGTTGACGCTGAAATTGCGAGCCAGGTAGTGGATCAAAGCCCCACCCTGCCGCCACTGCCCTCCCGCGTATTCGCTGTAATTCTTCAACCACCCGGGCTGGCTGTTGACATAGCTCACGGTATCGAACTCACTCGCGTCGGGACCAAATACGAAGTCATTGTCTGGAATGATCTGATACTGACTGCCCCACAGCGCACGATAATATATGGGCATTTTCAAAGGAAGACCTGCTGGCAGCGTGGTGACTTCGTTCGGCAAAATACCATTGGCGAAACGAATTTCCTGTTCAGTCGTGTTGAACCGGGCTGCCAATCCTGGAAGCGTGTCCCCGGATTGGACGATGTAATCCACCAGCTCACCGGGCTCGTAGGCGGGTCTTGTCGGCTCGTCCGTGACAGAGACAACCGGTCCGCCCGTATCCGTCATGATCAAGAACAGGGGGGCTTGCGACTGGTTGTAGGAAAGGCATCCTGTGAGCAGCAGAACGGCGCTGAGAATGGGAATGATCAATCTTAACGTTTTCATTGGGTCAGCTACTTGGGACGGGTAATCAATGTCATATACATGCCGTAGGTGTGCGCTTCCACGACGATATCGCCTTTAATCAGCGTGCCCAGATAATCCGCTTCCCCTGCGTGGACGGTGTAACCACTCAGGACAAACGGCACAGGGCCATCCGCAAGGATCCATTCGCCATTGTACTTGCGGGCAATATGCACATGGGTACCGGTCGCCACACCGCCTTCGCATGAGGGATGACCGATCCTGTCATCGACATCCAAAATTGAGCCGACGGGAACGCGATCTTGTGTGGCGATGTGTAAGTATAGTATGTTCCATCCTGTCTGTTCAATGCCATCTCCATCCAGATCAAGGAGGACAACCCCATTTTCAGACCGTACGACTTTTCCCGGGGCTACTGCCACAACCCATTCGGTTGATGCCGCGCAGCCAGGTTCCTCGCTTGAGGGGGCAAAATCAACAGCTGCTAAGGCTCCTTTTGGTCCCCACGCGGAATGTGGGCCACCCGAATAACTCCAGGTGTGTCCCGCTTCGAATGGAAGCACAAGCTCCGGTTGCGTGAGTGTCGTGGGGTAAAGAGGCTCAACATTCTCTGCGCGGATCCAGGGATTTCCAAACATCGACTCGTACATGGCGGTCAAAGATTCCGGACCGCTCAACGAGCCCATCCAGCGCATTGGCTCGGTGTACAGCTGTGCCATGAGATACTGAATGGCTGCCGTACCGGCATTTAGCTGCGGAGCAAGCCTGATCGACGACCCATCTTTAAAATCGATGCTCGTCACCAATCCTGCCCGCCAGCCATAATAACCGATGGACATCTGCGAGACGGCCCAGGAGAGCTGTCTGTATAATCCGACGTAGTGATAATCCGTGTATCCGAGGGGATATTCTGTTTGGGTGATGCTGCCCGGTTTTGAAAAGACCCAACCGCTTTTATACTCCAGTAAAGCCAGCAGCAGGCGAGGGTTGATGGAGTTTTCGATCGCAACCCTGTGGATCAGCTGAGCGCCCGTGTACATACCCGAAGACAGTTCTTCCTTGTAACTGGCAAGGAAACCGTTCGCTGAATTGATGTATTTCGCTGTATCGAAATCCAAAGCCGATCTTGAAAAAACCACTTCGCTATCCGGAAAAATGATTTCTTTTGGACCGACATCTCCCAGCACGTCGGGAATCACGATCAACGTTTCAGGCTGGATCAATCCTTGATCCGGCACATCCTCAGGCATGGTGATTTCCTCCAGGTTTACCCCGAAGCGGATCAGCAAAGAAGGAAGCGTGTCACCGGATTGCGTGTAGTATATGATCGGGGGAATCAACGCGGCGGTCGCATCGTTGGGCCGAGTTGGAATGGTCGGTGTGGAGGTTTTTGTCGGGATAGGGGTACGTGTCCTGGTTGGCGCATGAGTAAGGGTGGATGAAGCCGTTGGTTGCCTGGTGGATGTGGGCAGTTCAGGCGTCTTTTCGACTGCCTCTACGGTGGTCTGCGCGGTCGCAGTCAGCTCGACGCCCGTCAGGTAGGTTTGAGAACAGGCCAGCGTGAACCCAACGCAAAAGAAGAGACCGGCTACCACCAGCCATTTTCTACCGGCTGATCTGGTTCTCTGGCACAAAGGCGTCCCATGCTTCCACTGTTTGACCATTCTTAATTAAGAATCCGTTGTATTCTACCCCATCACCGGACGCTGTCCACCCGTCCAGCACAAAGGGGATCGAACCATCCGCGGCAATCCATACGCCGTTGTATCTTCTGGCGATGTGAACGTGCGTGCCGTATGAAAAACCACCCTCGCACGAAGGATGACCAATTCGATCTCCCGTCTCGACATCTGTTCCAGGGCTGATCCTGTCCTTGGAATCGATGTGGAGGTACAGAATGGTCCAGCCTGTCTGCTCGAACCCATCGCCGTCCAGGTCTAGTACGACCACGCCATTTTCAGAACGGATGATCGTGCCATCTGCCACCGCTGTCACCCAGGCCGGACTAGCCTGACAGCCCATGGGCTCTCCTGGAGGAGCAAAATCCAGGGCAGCCCATGCTGATCCTTCTCCCCACCCGGGGTGAGGTCCTCCAGTAAAAGACCATGTTGCTCCCTGCTCGAAGGGCAGTTGCATCGCTGGTTGAACGAGCGGTGATGGCATCAACGGGTCATAGCTGTACGCGAATGGGGATCCAAAAAGGGCAGAAAATGTAGCGGCCAAACCCTGCTCATTGACGGCGCGGTTCCACTCCTCGCTCCCGTACAGCAGCCCAAGAGTATATTGAACAGCCGCAGTACCTGAATTCACCCTGGGCTCAACCAGAATGGCAGATCCATCCGTGAGAAACCAGAATGACACACAATTCTCGTCCCAGGCGTAATAACCCGCGTTGAGGCTGCTGGCTGCCCAGGCGAGCTGTTTGTACAAGCCATCTTTGTAAATGTCAAAGAATCCCATCGGGTAGGTGATCAATCTTTCGGGAATATTGGTTTGGGTCACCCATTGGCTTTGAAATTCAAGCAGTGCCAGGAGAATACGCGGGTTCACAGAGTATTCCCGGGCGACGCGATCGACGATCTCGAAACCAGCCATCCAGCTGCCTTCCACGTCCTCGGCGTAGCTGCTGAGGAATCCTTGCTGCTCTTTGACAAACTGCTCGATGTCGAAAAAGGATGTATAGGGGCTGAAGACTAATTCCGAATCCGGTATGATCTTGAACACCGGAGCTGTCCCGACATTCACGGCGGGGGGGATCTGAAGTGTCTGGCCAACGGCCAGCCAGTTCGGATCGATTCCCGGATTTGCACTGATCAACAAATCCAGATCGACCAGGAATTTTTCGGCGACGACGTGAAGCGTATCTCCCGGTTGCACCGTGTATGTGGTCGATTCCACGCGGGGGGTGGGTACGCTGTGAGGATCGTCCGGTGTCGGGGTATGTTCCCCCGCAGCAGGGTTGAGAGTGGGCAGACCTGCTCGGTCTGGATTGTCACCGGGGTTCACTGCGGGCGGCATGGCGGAGTGCAGCACTGGCAGCGTGGTTGCCGCGAAGGGACGGTAGCAGCCCGATAGCATGAAAGTCGCCGTGACAAACCCTGTGATGAAAGGAATCCCTCGAATTCTCATTCGCGATGAAAAGGCAAGAACCTTCCCCCGATCAAATGCAGGTGAATGTGGAAGACGGTCTGGTTGGCGTCTCTTCCCGTATTGAGAACCAACCGGTATCCCGATTGGGACACATTGTTTTCTTCTGCCAGCATCCGGGCAGCGACGATCAGGCGGCCCATTAAATTCGCGTCATCAATAGACACTTCATTGATGGATGGCAGATGTGCTTTTGGGATCACAAGGATGTGCACGGGTGCGATTGGATGCGCGTCCTTGAACGCGAGGATTTGATCGTCTTCGTAGACGATCTCTGCTTTTAATTTGCGTGCGGCGATATCACAGAATGGACAGGTCGATGCATTCATCATCTATTCGTTGCAAGAAATGTATCAGCTACGGCGTTAAGCCAGGGATAGAACCCAGGGATGGCGCGCAAACGATATTGTAGTAATCCAGTTCGATTTGCTTATAATGGGCTGCATACGCCGAGGCCTCTTGACCGATGACCCTGACATCATCGATATGCCAGGACGCATCCGTGCTCCAAAAGCGCGGCAGGACCATCAACGGGTCGCTGATATAGCCATCAGGAAGCCAGGAAGGCGTCATGGGATCAGCCTGGTCAGCCAGGGGGATCCAGTTGTACATGTAAGGTCCGCGTGGGTTGACTGTAAAACCCAGCTTGAAACCGACCTGTCTGGCAAGATCCACCGCGTGCTGCGTGAAACTCCCTCCAGGCCAGATGTACGCGATGGGAGTTACGCCAAAGTGGTCCTGAATGGCTGTGATCGAACCCTGAAACTCGTTCAGAAGGAATTCGTCTGTTGAAAATTCTGTCGCGTTGATGTTGTGAATGACTCCATGCGCCTGATGATCCAGCCAGCCTTCGCTTTGCAGCTGTGCATTTTGATCCCACAGATCCTGGCTGGTTTCAGGGTGGCTGATCCATGCATTGGTGAAGGTCCAGCCGTAATCCTCCCACAGCCAGCGAAAATGTGTGTTGTAGTTTTCCAGGGTTTTTCTGTCATCAACGATCAGCAGTACCGAGCGGGTGGGGATTTTTTCGTTTGCCTGAAGGAATCCCAACAGCTGCTGCATCGAAATCGCCTCGAAGTTTTGATCGCGCAGGTCTTTGACCAGTTGGCGCCACGTGTTCACATGGATCTGGTCGTAATAAGTTACTTCTCCGTCCGTGATCGAATGTATCATGATGGGCATCACAACCGTGCCAGGAGCGCTCTTCGAGGGGTCCCATTTGTTCTTCAGGTAAGTACATACATCGGCAATATATGTATGTCCGTACGCGCCGTACTGGATCAGCGGAGAGGAGAAAACAGCCGGTAAAGCCGGGGGGGTCGAGGTGATCGTGGCTGTCGGCGTGATGGTCGGAGATGGTTCCGCGGTCCTGGATGCAGCAGGGATCGTCGTTTCAACAGCCACGATAGCAGTCAGTGGTCTTTCTGAATCGACGCTGCATGCTGCCATGAGGAAAAAAAGCAGAAGAATAATTCTTCCGGCAACTTTCATGCTATTGGGGTTTTTCTCCCTGGATAAAGCTTTCTGTGAGCTCTCGGCATAAATTATCCTGAAATTGCTGGGGAGGGGTTTTCATGAAATACGATGAAGGTCCGATCAGCGGCCCCGAAATACCCCGTTCCAATGCCAGTTTAATGCACCTTACTGCGTCGATGACTACTCCGGCGGAATTGGGCGAATCCCACACTTCCAGTTTGGCCTCCAGATTCAGAGGCACCTCACCGAATGTCGTGCCCTCCATGCGGACGTAACACCACTTTCGATCTGAGAGCCAGGGCACATAATCGCTGGGACCCACGTGGATATCAGTTTCAGGAAGCTTGTAGGGCAGCATGCTGGTCACGGCGCCGGTTTTGGAGATCTTTTTGGATTCGAGCCTTTCCCGTTCGAGCATGTTCAGGAAATCGGTGTTTCCGCCAAAGTTCAGCTGGTAAGTCCTGTCCAGGCGAACCCCGCGATCGACAAACAGGCTTGTCAGAACCCTGTGAAGGATGGTGGCTCCAACCTGGCTTTTAATATCGTCGCCGATGATCGGAAGTCCTCGTTCTTTAAACCTTTCTCCCCAGTAATTCGCGCTGGCAATGAAGACAGGAATCGCATTGACCATACCGCATCCCGCTTCCAATATTTGTTCGACATACCATTTTGTGGCCATTTCCGAGCCTACTGGAAGGTAATTGATCACCACGTCCGTTTTTGTTTCTTTCAGCACTTTCACGATGTCCGCAGTGGGACCGGGAGCTTTTTTCACCACCTGGGAAAGATATTTCCCCAATCCATCATGCGTCATGCCGCGCACAACGGGCACGCCTAACTTCGGAACATCACAGAATTTATAGGTGTTGTTCGGGTAGGCAAAAATTGCTTCACTCAGATCCTTGCCAACCTTTGTATCGACGACATCAATGGCGGCAGAAAACTCAATATTCTTGATGTGATATCCGCCCAGGTTGACGTGCATGATGCCCGGAACGCGGTCAGTTGAAGAAGCATTCCGGTAGTAGTGAACTCCCTGAACCAGACTCGACGCGCAGTTGCCAACCCCGATGATCGCAACCCTGACAGTGTTATCTTTTTTCATCTCAAAGCTCCTGATTCTTGTTTGTAAGTGAAGTGAATTCTACCATGCTATAATCTTACTTCACGGAGAAAATCTTTGCTCTCAGAATCCATGGACCACATGAAGCGCCTGGAGAGGCTGGCTGAGGTGTGCCGCCACCTCAGCGCGAATCTGGAATATGAACCCCTTCTGCATTACCTGATTGAAGTTGCCAGCGAAATAACGAACTCTGAACGCAGCGCGATCCTGCTGTTGGATGAGGAAAGCCATTTGCTGCGCTTCCTGGCAGTTCCATGGTTTTTAAAAGACAAATTGTGTTCGGCAACCATTCAGGCCGACAACAGCTTCACCGGAAGCACCGTGATGGACCAGAAGGTGCACGCATTTGATGTGAGATACTCCGATCCCAATTTGATCACAAGCGCTGACCGCGAGCTGGTGGACGATCTCAGGAATATCCTGGTTGTACCTATGGTTTTCAAGGGAAAAGTCATTGGCGTGGTGGAAGTCACGAATAAAAGCGCGGATCGTGATTATTCGGAAGAAGACGCCTCGAACCTGGAAACCCTGGCCGCTCTTGCCGCCGTGGTGATCAGAAATCACAGCTTGTTGGAGGAGGCTGAGAGCTCCTATAAAAAGGTCATTGAACTGGATCGCATGAAGAGCGATTTTCTTGCCATCTCTTCACACGAACTGCGGACCCCCCTGGGACTGATTCTCGGGCATACTGCATTCTTAATGGACAGCCCGCCGGAAGAGCAGAAAAAGCACATCTCTGTGATCGAGAACAGTGCACTGCGCCTGAAAGAGATTATCGAAGAACTGGGAGACGAAAGAAACATTCAGCGGGGGTTTGGAAACCTGAAAAGAAGAAAAGTCGGAGCAGGTCTGCTTGTTCAGCAGGTCGTTGACTCCTTCATGGACGCAGCCCGGGAAAAGAAAATTCACCTGTCATCTGAAGGCACAGACAGCGGACTGACCTTTGAAGGGGACTCGGAAAAAGTTGCCATGGCGCTGCAGAATCTGATCAAGAACTCCATTCAATTCACAAACGCCGGAGGAATTGTCAGGGTAAAGCTTGAGCCCATACCGGGTTACGTGAAGATATCCGTTGTGGATAACGGCATCGGGATCCCCGTGGATGAACTGGGCAAGATTTTCCAGCGCTTTTACCAGGTGGAAAAGCACCTGACGCGGACGCACGGCGGGATGGGCCTTGGACTGGCCATCGCCAAAGAAATGATCGATCTGCACGGCGGGAAGATCAGCGTCGAAAGCGTTGAGGGAAAAGGCAGCAAATTCATGATCATCCTGCCTACGAACGCGCAGCAAAGCACGGCGGCGCAAAAAGTGTTCTTGTCTTAGCGGATTTAGATGGGGGAGAAACGCGTGTGCGTGTCGTAATAGTCTTCCTGCTCGGCTTTCTTCAGCTTCCTGATGATCTGATAGGTGATCGGGGTCATCCCGACTTCAATGAGCACTTTCAAGACGTAATTCGTCAGCACCAGGCTGACAAAATCACTCCACAGAAAAACACCCAGAGCTGTCGCGATCAGGATAAATATCAAGGAATCAAGACCTTCACCGACGAGTGTCGATGTAATGGTTCTCAACCAAAGCCAGCGGCCTCTGGTCCTGACTTTCAGCTTGGCGAGGATGACCGAGTTGGAGAATTCCCCGATCCAGTACGCGACCAGGCTGGCAATGACAATTCCCCCGCTGAACATGCCGCTGAACGCCATGTCATAGGCATCGCGTCCGCCCGAGGATTCCCAGGATGGCGCTCCAGGCAGAACCCGCACGAGAAGGATGATCAAGGATGAAAATGCCAAAAGTGAAAATCCTGTCCAGATCACGCGTCTCGATCGCCTGAACCCATACACCTCCGTCAGAACATCGCCAAATATGTAGCTGATCGGGAACAGTATGGTCCCGGCATCGACGATAACGGGGATTTTCGATACGGAGAACCCGAAGGAGATCAACTTGGCAGAGGAAAGTATGTTGCTGAGAATGAGCACGGTGACAAAAAGCGCCATGATCAGATCGAAGAAACGAAAGGAACGCCTGTCGGATAGATCCCGGGTATTGAGAATGTGCTCAGGTTTCATGGATGCTGCTAGTATAATCAAAAAAGCGGTAATTGACGAATCCATGAATCGTTTTTTCATTCTTCATCCGGACATTTCAGGTCAGGGTTTGATCATCCCGGCGGACATCTCTCATCAGCTGCGCCATGTTCTGAGGATGAAATCTGGAGACAGGATCGCGGTTTTCGACAATCAGAACCATGAATGGATCATCGAACTATCCATCAGCGCGGATCAAATTACCGGGGTGGTAGTAAATGAAACACAGCCGACCTGCGAGCCGCTGACGGATTTGACTTTGTTCTTCTCCCTGACCCAGAGGGTCAAGGTGGAGATGATCCTGCAAAAATGCACGGAAATTGGCGCGAGCATGTTTCAGCCTTTCGTATCCCAACGCAGTCTGGTCCGTGGATGGGATGAATCCGATCGCAAGCAGGAGCGCTGGGAAAAGATCATCCGCGAGGCATCAGAACAGTCGAACCGGGGCAGGACACCGCAGCTGCTTCAAGCAGTGTCATTTGATGCCGTGTTGCAAAAGAGGGGGCAGTTCCGTATTCCTTTGATTGCCTGGGAAAATGAAAACCAGGTTCGTGTCCGGGATAAAAAATCTACCGGGGAAGCTACCAGCGTTGGACTGATCATCGGACCGGAAGGGGGGTTTGAAGAAGGGGAGATCCAGCAAGCCGTTAAAAGGGGCTGGATCCCCATTTCTTTGGGAAATAGAATCCTCCGCATGGAAACCGCGGCAATGGTCGGCACGGCACTGGTCCTGGACCATTTTGAACAGGCGCTAGATTAAATGTCTTGGCAGCAGGTTCCTGACCCGATTGTGCAGGCATTTCCCCCGGCCGATAAAATTCCCGCGATCATCCGTGACAGGGATGAACGGGTTTCCTTTGACCTGGAACTCTTCCTGCAGATCCTGCCCTCGCATCCATCCCGCCACTCGACTTTGTTCCAGGATCAGCCTTATTCCGGACAGGTGGTGAGAAAAACGGGATAAAAACTCGTGGGTCGGCAGCAGACCATCCGGGGTGCTTTCAGCGATGCACATTCCCATGGAGTGGATGGGCAGATCGATCACAGGTTTGGGGATACTTAAAGGAAGTAAGTACCAGAATTGATTTTGGTTTTTAATCTCTGTGCAGGTGGATTCAGCGATGTCGCTGATAGGTTGACAGAGAAAATATTGAAATTCCTCATTCAGGTGCTGGATGTCCTCTGGACGCGGATCCTTAAAAACCGAAGTGAGCCGGTTTGGTGGAAGGGGATATTTTTCACGCCGCGCGGTAATGGGACGCTCTTTCGTGATCAAGGCAGCAAAGAACCCTGCCGTCCCGTACGCGTGCGGCCAAATTCGCGCTGCGCCTGCGATGGTGCTTTCCAGCTGGCGCCCGTCGTATTCCGTCAGCGCGGGAGGGATCCTTAATCTCTTTGACACATCAATAATGGCGATGCTGTCGCCGAAGCGTTTGACCAGGGCATCCAGCACGCCTTCATTTTCTTCAGGAGACAGGGTGCATGTTGAATAGACCACCTGCCCGCCAACTTTCACGCTGCGCAGGCTTGAATCCAGCAGATCGATCTGGCGGGATACCAGCCCCGCCTGCTCATTTTTAGATATGCGCCGCAGGGGATGGCGGTATGTCGAACGCAGCCCCTGCATGGAACAAGGTGCGTCCAGCAGAACAAGATCGAAACACTCCGGGAGGTAGATTCCGAACATGGATCCCGAAAGCTGGGTGATGGCGTGATGCATGGCTCCCCAATTCTGCATGTTCAATTCCAGCGCCTTGATGCGCTGAGGGTTGGAGTCATTGGCGATGATCAAGCCCTGGTCCAATATTCTGCTGCACAGATGAGTGGTTTTTCCCCCGGGAGAGGCGGCCATATCCAGGATCAGCGGTCGGACCTTTCCCGAGACATCGAACAATTCAACCGGAAGCATGGAAGCGGCATCCTGAATGTAAAACGCTCCCATTTTGTGTTCAGGTGTTGGACCGGGTTGAATGGGACACGCGGTCAGCCAGTAACCTGTCGAACAGAAGGGGATGGGTTGATACGCCCAGCCGTACTTTTCTCGCCAGATGCTCATTTCCTGGGGAGAAGTTTTTAATGGATTGATCCGGATGGAAGGCAGCAGCGGTTTTTTTAGCGCTTCGCGCAATTGTTGCACGTCACCGCGCGAAAGCAGGCTTTCAAATCGAAGCAGTGATTCTGCAAACGGGGTCAGGTTTATTTCACCTCTGCTGTTCATCCTGGAACGCCTTTCTGTATGCAGAAGACGATTTCATTTGAAAATAATACTTCTTCGATCGTCCACGGGGAATCGCCCAGGATCTTTTTCATCAACGCGCGGTGTTTGTTGAGCAGCGAATGTGTCCCGGAAAGATCATGCGCGGGAAGAGAAATGATCAGCCAATCCGCGCGGAGGTTATCCAACAGCGCCCGGTTGCACCCTTTCTGCCTCAGCTCCAATCGGTGGGCTTCCTTCATGAGAAATACGATGTCCGCTTGCATTTCCGGAGGATGCACGAGAAAATCATCCTGAACGGCAAGCTCGGCAATACCGAGGAGGCGGAAGAATTGATTGATGAGATCGATGCGAGGTCCGTGAATATCAATGGCATGGTAGCGCACCGAACGATCCAAACCCATCCATGGAAGAAAAAATGGGTTGAGCCCGCACGCCAGGTCGATGACCACGCGGGGTTCTCCGGTCCGGTGAAAGATATTCATAAAAAAATCAGGCAAACACGACAGCCTTTCCCTGGTCGAGCTGTGGCAGGCTAAGACTTGCTGGCAGACATTTTTCAAATCATCATCACCTGGATGCTCAGGAAGATCGCCGAGCCAGCGCGCGGCTTCCGCATAATCGAGCGAATCCAGGTAGGGCGCGACGATGTTGTGCAGCTTGGCCTTCAGATGGGTGACGGCCTCTTTCACCGTCAAACCCCGTGCCATTTCCTGAAGATACAGGGATGTTAAGGTCTCAAAGGGGAGGTTCAAAGATCGATATTTCCTGGATCTGCTGATCTGGGCGAGCAGTTCGTTAGGGATTGGATTGGTTTGATTCATCGCCGCGCCACGAAAACGACCTCCGATGAAAAATCGAGCCGGTCAAAGGACCAAGAAAAATGCGACGCGATCCTGCCGAACTGCTGCGCATAATTCGCCCGCATGCCCTTGCTTCTTCCGCCCAGGCTGGTGACCGGGTACGAAATCACGACACTCGGAGCGTCGATCCTTTCAAGAATCGTGATAGACGAGTTTTTTTCCAATTGCTCGAGGATGGGCAGGACTTTCAACAGCAGGACCACATCAGCGGAAGCGGGTTCAAACAAGCCCATGATGTTTTGCACGTGTGCCTTAGCATGGAGTCCGCAATGGTCAAAAAACGAATTTAAAAAATCGGACTGATCGCGGTAGATATCCAGGGCTTGATATTCACAGCTTTCCGGGTTGGGCATCCAGCCGATCGCCATCGGGTTCAGTCCGCAGCCCAGATCCAGGATTGAATTCACTTTTGGCAGGCGCGAAAAAATCTTGGAGTAAAAAGATTCGAGTATGGGAAGCCTTTCAAATGAAGAGGCATGCGCGCGCATGCACTGGTTTGTCCAGGCCACAACCTGCGGATGCGTGATTTCTCGCGGCAGCTTGTGCAATTCCGACAGCCGCGAAGGATAATCCGGACGATTTCTAAAGTAACTTGAGGCAGCCTGGTGAAGCCTGCTTCTTGAGGCCTTGACGACATCGTCAAATTTCTTGTAACGGCTGGTCTCCCGCAGGATCACCCAGCGCACAAAACCCGGGTCGATGTCGGCGTATTTCGGTGAAGCCACGACCGCCTGGATGACGCGCTGCATCTCGAACTGGTTATTCATCGCGCACCGGAAATTTCTCCATGAGCCGCGTGATGAAGCGAAGATTATGGATCGTCGCCAGGCGGAGGTACAAGGAATCCTCGATCTTGAAGAGGTGCCTCAGGAAACCCAGCGAGCAGCTTTGACACGTGTGACAGTCACATGTTGCCGATAATGGTTCATCAGAGCGTATATATTTTTCGTCGTGTATGTACACGTATTCAAACCAGTCGGAGCTTTCCGGGCTGATTGACGGCATGTCGGATGTAAAACGCATTAACCTGCCGTGACGCGCATCCCGCGTGGGCATGGCGGAGTCAAACAGGTCATACCCCAGGCGATAGCATCTGGCGATATTCAGGGGGTGCCCAACTCCCAAAGCGTGCATCGGAAACTGGGCGGGTATGATCTCCCGCGAATAGCCAAGGATGTCTGTGAGCAGATTCCCGTGTGAATCCAGCGGCCAGCCGCCGAAGCCATATCCATCAAAACCGATATCCAGCAGGGCTTCAGCGCATTTCTTGCGCAGTGATCGGATCCCGCCCCCCTGGACGACCGCGAACAGCTTGGGAAGAATGGACCGCTGCTGTTTTTGATCGAGAAGTTTGATGAATTCCTTTTTGCATCGCTTCGCCCAGGTGATGGTGCGCTGGACGGAATTTTCCTGGTCCGATTCTGGTGCGTCGATGTGGGTGCAATCGTCCAGGCACACAAGAATGTCGGAACCATAGCCCATCTGCAGTTGAATGCATTTCTCCGGCGTCAGCTTGTATTTCCGGGCAGCGCCTTCGGGCTGGAACGTGATGCCGTCATTGCTGAAGTACCCCATTTTTGGGTTCTGGTGGACCAGCGAAAAGGCCTGAAATCCACCCGAATCCGTCAGGATGGGTTTGCGCCACCCGGAAAAGCTGTGCAGGCCACCCATTGAATTGATGGTCGTGCTGCCAGGTTTAATCATTAAATGGTAGGTATTCATCACCAGCGCCGGGATACCGCATTCCTCGAGATCCCTGGAATCTACGCACCGCACGACGCCGAGCGTGGCGTCCGGAAGAAAGGCGGGCAACCTGATGTCTCCGGAGCTGGTGTCGATTTTTTGCATCATGCCATGATTATCATTCACTCACAGGGAAACCGCAAGCAGGTACGCTTGTTCCAAACCATATGGCTGCCACAACGAGGCTGCCCAAAAGGGCGGCCAAGGGCAGCCTCAACACGCCACCAGAAGAATTGTGGACTGGCAAAATATCCCATACACTTCAGGGAAAAATTCATGGATCACAAGTATCAAATGAAACCGCCCCTTTGTCACAGGGGCGGTTCGTTTCACGCAAAAATTTATGGATTATTCGTACAGTAGCCTGGTCCTACCGTAGAATATACCCACTTACATCCGTTCGCTGCGCAAATATCAGGACCTGGCCACTGTGAACAATTAGGCTGAACAGGTTCATCTGGTTTGTCAGGCGTCTGGCAGCCGGGGATCATACTCTTCCATCCGTTGATCTGGCAAATGTTCACATAGGAATTCCCCACATATTGATATTCAAGAAAGAGAAATTCTGAGAGCGGATTGGGATAAGGACCGGAGCAGTACACTCTGCCCTCAAAGCCAGGGATGAGTGCGCAGCCATAATGGGTGTTGTTTTCGTAGGCACTGACGCTGCCGTCCTGAAGAGGTTTGGGATTTTCTGCGCAGGTCTGCACACGGAATTCGATGGAAGTTTCGCTTTTGCAGGCGACCTCGAGAATACGGCAGCTGCAGTCGTCATCCTGCTTGCATTTCTGAACGGTATGCTGGAAAGTGTGGCAGGGACCGTAGGTGTAACAGACCTCGAACGTGTGCGTGTCGCCCGGAGTTAGATCGAGATTTCGGCAAAAGCAATCAAAGGGCAGGAAACAATCACAGGTAAGCAGCTGACCGTCCATCTTGGTGCTGATGATCGGATTTTCAGGTTCATTCGGAACAGCGGGAAGGACATCCGAATCGAATGTGTACTGGTTATCCTCCTCGCAATACAGGATCGACCAGTAATTATATTCAGCGGAAGAAGCGCAGGCAGGAACGGTCAGAGAACCCCCGTCCAAATCCCCATCGATATACTCAATCACGATGTACAGCATATCTCCCGGCTGACCAGGAAGTCCGCCGCAGGTCCAGTCTGTGGGCGAGTTCTGCCCGCATGTTAATTCAATCGTGTTGGCGACGACCTTGCTGATTGCTTGCGGAGGCGCGGGATCGAAGTGGATCTTGATCCCGGCGCCCTTGGCATCGCAGAAAGAGTCGATCTTGTAGCCGTACTGGGGTACATCCTGGCAGTTTGGAATATCCGAATTCATCTGCAGGCAGGATCCATCCACGCAGATCTCAACCGGCACAGTGGAGCCGGAAAGGAAAGGATCGACCGGGCATTGGGCGTGACCATCAGCGATCTTGATGCACTGCAGGAAGCTGCCGTTCACCTTGAAAGCGATGTCGCTGGTGGTGGGCGGCGAGTAAAACACATCCAGAACAGGCGAACCATTCGCGCAGCTGAAGATTGATTTCGAAAACGGATGATCCGACTGGTCGGGGCAGTTCTGAGGAGGATCGGCGTATTCAAGGTCTAAAATGTTGGTGTTGTTGTACACC
Source organism: uncultured Anaerolineaceae bacterium (assembly GCA_964498605.1). Lineage (GTDB taxonomy): Bacteria > Chloroflexota > Anaerolineae > Anaerolineales > Anaerolineaceae > JBGQAS01. The sequence continues at coordinate 22,445 of CAZCHK010000021.1, forward strand.
CCTTCCAAATGGAACATGTATTGACCAGTGGTCTGCTTGTCCGGACCGACACAGGTCATGGCGTTAGGCGACGTGGGCAGGCAGTTCATCAGGTCCATATCGCCGCTGATCATGACCTTGGTCCAGAACACTGCCGGGTTGTAAGCGAAATTGGCAATGATCTGCCCGTTGATCGGACATTCGACCATCAGCTTCATGCTGTCCGTTCCCTGATTTTGGTCGCAATTCTGCGGTTTGGGGAAGGGCATATTGATTGAACAGACCTGTGGTTTACCTTGCGGTGTCCAGCAAAGTTTACCTTTATATGATGGAAGTGCGTCTGGCGCAGGTACTGGTCCGCTGCAGGTAAGAAGATGATTCACCGTATCAAGCGGGTCACATGTGTAGGCTATGCCGTTGAGACTGAACGAATCAACGGTTGGATCACTGGCAATGCCGAATTTTATTGAGACATGCAGATTTGCATTCGCGTCCGGGCAGTTCAGTGGAAGCGTTGATAGATAACTTACCGGGTGATTCGGATCGTTTGGATCACCGCCGTCGATGGAATTACCCGGCGGAATGTAATGCAGTTTCCTATCAGGAGGATTGTAATCAGCTGGTAGCGTCAATCCGGATCCGATTACACAGCGGAAACCAACATTGGCGTATGCGTTGTATGGGTTACCCGCATGGCGGTTGGTGCTGTCCAGCATGTCTGCTATCGAGTTGAATGAACCACCGCGAGCGACCTTGGTCTCACCCTCGCTGGGACCAACGGGGTTGCTGGTGGGAGAGGACGCATAATATTCCTCGGCATACCAGTCGAAAACCCATTCCCAGGCATTACCTGCCAGGTCCTGCACCTTGAAGGGGCTCTCGCCCTTGGCCAGCGTGCCAACTTCGAACGTATCATTGGGATCGCTGCAGCCGGCAAAATTTGCGTGGTCGCAGTCTGCCGGGTCGTCTCCCCAGGGGAAGGTCTTGCCCGTGTTCTGCAGCGCGGCGTACTCCCACTCGGCTTCGGTGGGCAGCCTGCCGCCGATCCACTCGCAGTACTGAGTGGCCATGTTGTAATCCACGCCCACGGCGGGTTTGTCAGCGTAGGCAGGGTCTTCAGCCAGAGCGCTGAGTGTGTCTTCAACCGGCTGTATGCCGAAGCAGATGCCGGCGTCCACGCAGGCTTTGTACATGGCGTTGGTCACCTCTTCCTTGTATATATTGAAGCAGGTGAGTTCCACATCATGCTGCGGCATTTCATCTTCAGCCGCGCCAGGAGTACCCGCTGGCGAACCCATTTTGTATGTACTGGACGGGATGAGGATGGTTTCAGCCCCGTCAGGAGGTGTAACCGGCTGGCACTCCAGCCCGCCCTCCGTGATCTGCACCGGGATGGGGGTGGGCGTGCAGGAAAATGCCGCCACCAGGAAAAATGCCAGAACTCCAATTAATAATGATAACGACCGTGACAGTTTCATCTCTCCTCCAATTGGTCTAAACAAATATCAGTATAGGTCTGGGCGAGTCAAAAAGCAAGAGGCTTCCCTATTTGAAATACCTGGGTTTAGGGAAAGCACTGCATTGACATCTATACCAATATGAATTATCCGTGATGAAAAACATTACCTGAAATCATCAATGTCCCAGCGCGTTGACCTTGATCGTCGTGATCTGGTCATCAATTGTGCACGTCACTGTGGTTGGATCGGTGCTGCTTTCGAGGTAGAGCATCTCTCCGCTGGCGATGTAACCGGCATCATTGCAGGATTGAAAATTGCAGACCTGAGCCTCGCGATTATGTTTTCCAAAAATGTACCAGGCGATTGTGTCCTGCGATTCGGCTCCGGTTTTAAAATCGGTTGTGGTCAATTGGTAGGTGACTGTGAGGGAACAGGTATCATCAGCGTTGGCGGAAAAGATGGCAGTGCCACTGTATGTGATCCCCCAATCCGTGATGCTGCTGGAACCGCCAAAAGTGATCGGATAGGTATGCGCGACTTCCGCAGGGGTATTGAGCGACGATGAACCGCTGGTTGGGCCGAATGGTTCACAGCCTGTCAGCAGAACGAAGCAGCCCAGAAAACCTATCATTTCGAGGAATAACTTTGTAAATTTCATTCCCATACTCCCTTAAAACCCGTGCTGAAAATCCGTTGAAGAAGGCGCTGCCCTTCGTCTGTCAAAGATGAAAGTAGCCCTCTATGGAGGAGGGCTACCGAACAAAAACGCTGATTCTTTTATGGAGTGGAAGAGCAACAAAGTACACCACCGCAAGTCGTTTTATAACAGCGATCTGTGGGACAATCCGCATAGGGATACGAAGAACAAACAGGCAGGCTGGGCTCATCTGGTTGTTCAGGTTCAGACCCCGCGCAGCCCGGCAGCAGGTCGTTCCAGTCATACACATCCAACCCGCACCAGCGGGCCTCGCCGGTGTCTGCCAGGGTGAAGTCCACCCGGATGCCGAACTGGGCGTAGCCCGGGAAGGGTCCGCTGCAGTAAATCCTGCCATCCACGCTGGGGATGTTGGCGCAGACGTAGTCAAAGGCATGGTTGCCCATGTAGGCGCTGGCGCTGCCGTCCTCGATCGGTACACCCTCCAGCGTGTCCTTGTCGTACAGGTCCATCAGGAAGCTGATCTTCGTGCTGCTCAGGCACTCCACATCGTGGATCTTGCACTGGTTCTGGCTCAGACCCTCTCCGCCGGAGCAGTCCGGGAATGTTGCGCTGAGCGTAACGCAGTCGATCCCTTTGCATACCTTGACAGGTTTCGTCTGACCGGCGAATTCGGCCGGGACGGTGCAGACATGGTTGGTATCGTCCTGATCGTAGCAATCCAGCGGGTTCCCGTCAACTTTGACCGAGTCTATAAAACCATCGGCAGGATCATGCACGATGCTGAGCTTGATCATGTCAGAATCGCAGAACTCATAAGCAAAGGGTTTGTCACCCGTACAGGATTCCACCTGGATGGTCTCCGTTTCGCAGTCATCGTTGACGCACACGATGGCTTCCTGGCTGGTGCCGGTCATGCCGTCCGGGATGACGCAGTGCAGAATGCCGTTGGCTCCTCCCGCGCAGTACAGGTCGCTGCCGCCCAGCTGGGCGGTCACCTGCGCGTCCGCCGGATCGAATTTCACGATCAGCGCCGGGGTGTCACCTTCGCACTCGAAGCCGATCACGCTGTCCGTGGCATCACCGCTGCATGAAGGTGCATGCATATGGTAATGATAGTCGCCTCCGCCACCGATCCCCACCCATACATCGATGAGATCATTCTGCATATCATCCGGAAGAGCACAGCGCTTTAAAGTCGGTGTGAGGTTTTCGCAGGCCCATAGTTGATTATTAATGTGTATGTATAGATCCGTTTCCGACGGATGGAAGGAAATATCCAGGTTTAAACCGTCATCCTGGTCACAACCCAACGAAAGATGGTCGATCGTGCCCGTCGAATCATCACAGCTCTCGCGGATGTCAATGTGATCCGAGACGCAGTTCGTGTTGCCATCCATGCAGGCATTGATCAGCACCCCCTGCAGGCCGTCATAGATATCCGGGCTCTCGCACATTAGCATTCCTGGTGCGAAATCCTCACAGGGTACTTCATTGTAGATAAATACATGTTCCGGAGGATTGTCTGCAGGGGTGAACTTGACGAGCAGGACCTGATCCCAGATTTGTGTTGAAGTGGGTTTGTTGCAGGCAGAATGGAATTCCACCTGCGGGGCAGCCGGGTTGCAGTTCTGTCTTGGATCGAGAGCCAGGTCAGCGGAGTAGTTCCCATTATCTCCGGTTCCCTCCAGGTGCAGGCGGTACTTGCCGTTGTCCAGCACGTCCGGCGCAGCGATTTCCACCACCTCGCCATCGATCCAAGTATCCCAGATGCAATTCTCGCCAAATGAATTGGTGATCGTGTTCCATTCAATGATCGGTGAAAACTCAGCCCAGATGGTTACATACCCATTCTCCGGACAATCGACAATTGCAATGCTATCCTCAGGTCCATTGTGCAAATTGCAGGCCTGCGGTTTGGCGAACAGCAGATTGGCAGTGAATGTTTCTATAAACTGAGCGTCCATATCGTAGAGATTGAGAGTTAACTCGATGTGCCAGTTCGGTTCTGGCGTGGCGGCAGGCTCCGACACGTTGCAGGTATAGGAATGCGAAGCAGCATCGTATGATCCACAGTTGAACAAGTCGCCTTCCAGTTTTGTGCTGACCAGTTGCCACAGGATGTTGTTGGAATCGACGCTGATCCTGAAGTGCAGATCGCCGTTGGCATCCGGGCAGTCCAGTGGATTGGCGGAAACCTGCAGCCACTGGTCATCACCCGGGTCGCCCTGCGGGTCGTCGTCATCGACCGGGTCGCCGCCCAGCGGCACGTTGTGCGTGCCGCTGTCCGGCTGTTGATAGTTGCCGGGCAGATCGAGATCCGCCCCGAGCACGCAGCGGAAGCCCACGTTGGAGTAAGCGGTGTACGGGTTGCCGGCGTGGCGGTTGGCGGAAAGGAGCATGGGAAGCTCAGAGTCGTATCCCCCACCGCGCACAACCTTCTTAAGGCCGTTGATCGGACCGAAGGGATTGGATGCCGGCGAAATGGAGTAGTAGGACGCCGCGTACCAGTCAAAAGCCCATTCCCAGGCGTTGCCCGCCATGTCCAATACCTCAAAGGGACTCTGGCCAGCTGAAAGCAGCCCGGTCGCCGACGTTTCAGCCGGGTCGTGGCAGAGTGAAAACTCGGCCTTCTCGCAATCCGCCTCCTGATTGCCCCACGGGAACACGAAGTTCCTGGTGGATGTGGCGGCGTACTCCCACTCGGCTTCGGTGGGCAGCCTGCCGCCGATCCAGGCGCAGTACTGGGATGCCATGTTGTAGTCCACGCCGACCACCGGGTAGTCCGCGTAATAGGTATTGCCGTAGCGCCTGGTCATGTCGTCGGAGAAGACCGTGACCGGCAGGCACACCCCGGCTTCCACGCACTGCTGGTACTGGCTGTTGGTGACCTCTTCCCTGTAGATCGTGTAACAGCCCAGGGCCACGTCGTGCTCCGGGAACTCGTCCTCGGCGGCGCTGTCATCCGATGCAGGCGAGCCCATTTTGAACGTACCACCGGGGATGAGGACGGTCTGCGCGCCGTCGGGCGGGGCGATCTTGCTGCAACCCTCCGCCGCGGCAGGCGCGGTGGAGCTTTCCGCGCAGGAGACCGCTCCCAGGATAAAGAGAATGGAAATAATGACAGTAATCAATGAGCGCTTCATGTTTCCCTCCAATAAATGCTGTGGTCGAATCATATTATTGCACGCGAAATTTAAAAATTCAAGGGGTTAAACCAAAGCCACCCCCCGGCCGGGGGGTGGCTTTGTACAGTTAATCATTATTCGCAGGTTCCAACAAATATTGTGGAACCATATTTCCATGTGCAACCAGCGGCCTCACATGTGGATTTGTTCGTATAAATCGAACAGGTCACTGGTGCGGGCTGGTCAGGCTGAGCGGGTTGGTCGGCCTGCTGACAGTTGGGCTGGGCGGCAAACCACCCACCCAATCCTTCACAGGAGTGGCGGCTGGTGTTATCCATTTTGAAATACACATTAAGGTTGTAACCTTCGACAAATGTGCGGGAACCGACGCAATACATCCTGCCCAATACTCCCGGAATGACCGAGCAGGTGTATCCTATTTCGTCGCCATAATTCACAATAAAACTGTTCGGATCGATGTTGCCCGGGTTGTCCGTGCAGGCGTCTATGATGAACGCGATACGGCTCTCGGATAAGCACTCCATGCTCACGAGACTGCATGGACAGGTGTTCGATTCTTGACGACAATCGGGGTAGCGCAAGTTGAAGGTCTTATCCGAGTCATTGCCGTAGTAGATCTGAACGGGGATCTTTTCTTTTTCGAGGTCGAGTTTTAAATTGGGGCAGTAGGCATACCCCACACCGAAGGTACAGGTAGCATTCATTCCATCCACGACGATCTGCTGGATACCGATCGCGGGTTCGATATTTGCATTCAAGTAATATTCACCATCCTGCTCACAGCCGAAGCCGTTTTGATATGTGTAAGCGGTCGTTCCGCTGTCGCTGCTGCTGCAGTCGCGCATGTAAGTGGATAGCTCATCAAAAGTGCCGTCGGTGTAATCCACGCGGATGGTCAGCGTGTCGCCCGGCTCGCCCGGCAGATCATAGCAGTCCGCCTGGGCTGGGGTGGGATATGTGCAGTTCAGTTCGCCCTTGCCCGGTACGGAGATCATCTGGATCTCGGCAGGCGGCTCCGGCACGAACTCCAGCCTCACCCCCCCTATGCCGTAGCTGCACAGGTAGGTCAGCAGAACGCCGTGCTCGGGGATCTGCGAGCACATCGGAAGGGTAGTCATGCCGCCTGCCTGGTGATCTTCTGTGAATGTGGCTGAATACGAAACAATCTCACCCTCCAGATCTGGACCCAGGTAGCACATTGATTCTTTGGGGGAATCAAACTCGCACGGGTAGTCCACTCCATTGACATTGAACACAGGCGGTTCGGTTAGAGGAGGTATGTATAAAATAGAGGCGTGCAGGCCAGATTTGCATGAATAATAGATATCATGTAATTGATTTTCACTTTCGCTGGAATCCTCACAGGAGCTCTCCAGGTAGACGTGCGGATTCCAGAACACCTCTTCGCCCTCGTAGATCCCGTACATGAGGAATTTCACCATCCTGTCCTCGGTGACATTCTTGAAAAGGCAGGTCATGCGGTTGGGCGTGTCGTAGGTGCAGTCGATCGGTGTTCCGCTCATGCTTTCGATCTTGTACCAGAAGACCGCGGGATCGAATACCAGAGCCGCTGGGGCGACCAGGTCCGTGGCGCAGCCGCCGAAGGCGTGGAATTCGGTGGGGGCTTTCTGTGATGCGCATTCCCCCGGTGGGGTGAGCGCCATACCGAGGCACTGGCTGATGCCGCCTTCCAGTTCCAGGCACAGCAGACCGCTGTAGAAAGCATTCTCCTGCGCTGCGGGAGGAGCGCCTGTGCAGAACAGCAGGCCGTTCTGGCTGTCGTATGGCTGGCAGGAAAATTCTGCACCTTCCAAGGAAAAGGTGAGTCCGGTGATGGCCTCGGTGCTGCTGAGCGCGGCGGAGAAATGCTGCTCACCGCTGCCATCGGGGCAGCTGAGCGGGAACGGCGCAAGCGTGATGGAAGGCGGTTCGTCCTCACTGCCCTCTGGATCGTCCTCCAGGTTGACCGAGATCAGCGAGATGATGTGCTGGATGTCGATCGGCTCGACCTGCTCCTCTGGCATGCTGAAGGGTGCGATGACGCAGCGGAAGCCGACATTGGAGTAGGCGCGGTAGGGGTTGCCGGCGTGGCGGTTGGTGGAAAGGAGCATGTGCAGGTCGGAGTTGAAGGAGCCGCCGCGGACCACCTTGGTCTCACCGCTCAGGGGGCCGGTGGGGGAGGAGGTGGGGGAGACGGCATAGTATTCAGGGTCGTACCAGTCGAAGACCCACTCCCAGGCGTTGCCGGCCATGTCCTGCACGCCAAAGGGACTCTGCCCGCTGGTCAGCGATCCACCTTCCACTGTGTCGGCCGGGTCCAGGCAGCCGGCAAAGCTGGCCCTGTCGCAGTCGGGTTCGTCACTGCCCCAGGGGAAGAGGAATTCCTCGCTGGATGTGGAGGCGTACTCCCACTCGGCTTCGGTGGGCAGCCTGCCGCCGATCCAGGCGCAGTACTGGGATGCCATGTTGTAGTCCACGCCGACCACCGGGTAGTCCGCGTAATAGGTATTGCCGTAGCGCCTGGTCATGTCGTCGGAGAAGACCGTGACCGGCAGGCACACCCCGGCTTCCACGCACTGCTGGTACTGGCTGTTGGTGACCTCTTCCCTGTAGATCGTGTAACAGCCCAGGGCCACGTCGTGCTCCGGGAACTCGTCCTCGGCGGCGCTGTCATCCGATGCAGGCGAGCCCATTTTGAACGTACCACCGGGGATGAGGACGGTCTGCGCGCCGTCGGGCGGGGCGATCTTGCTGCAACCCTCCGCCGCGGCAGGCGCGGTGGAGCTTTCCGCGCAGGAGACCGCTCCCAGGATAAAGAGAATGGAAATAATGACAGTAATCAATGAGCGCTTCATGTTTCCCTCCAATAAATGCTGTGGTCGAATCATATTATTGCACGCGAAATTTAAAAATTCAAGGGGTTAAACCAAAGCCACCCCCCGGCCGGGGGGTGGCTTTGTACAGTTAATCATTATTCGCAGGTTCCAACAAATATTGTGGAACCATATTTCCATGTGCAACCAGCGGCCTCACATGTGGATTTGTTCGTATAAATCGAACAGGTCACTGGTGCGGGCTGGTCAGGCTGAGCGGGTTGGTCGGCCTGCTGACAGTTGGGCTGGGCGGCAAACCACCCACCCAATCCTTCACAGGAGTGGCGGCTGGTGTTATCCATTTTGAAATACACATTAAGGTTGTAACCTTCGACAAATGTGCGGGAACCGACGCAATACATCCTGCCCAATACTCCCGGAATGACCGAGCAGGTGTATCCTATTTCGTCGCCATAATTCACAATAAAACTGTTCGGATCGATGTTGCCCGGGTTGTCCGTGCAGGCGTCTATGATGAACGCGATACGGCTCTCGGATAAGCACTCCATGCTCACGAGACTGCATGGACAGGTGTTCGATTCTTGACGACAATCGGGGTAGCGCAAGTTGAAGGTCTTATCCGAGTCATTGCCGTAGTAGATCTGAACGGGGATCTTTTCTTTTTCGAGGTCGAGTTTTAAATTGGGGCAGTAGGCATACCCCACACCGAAGGTACAGGTAGCATTCATTCCATCCACGACGATCTGCTGGATACCGATCGCGGGTTCGATATTTGCATTCAAGTAATATTCACCATCCTGCTCACAGCCGAAGCCGTTTTGATATGTGTAAGCGGTCGTTCCGCTGTCGCTGCTGCTGCAGTCGCGCATGTAAGTGGATAGCTCATCAAAAGTGCCGTCGGTGTAATCCACGCGGATGGTCAGCGTGTCGCCCGGCTCGCCCGGCAGATCATAGCAGTCCGCCTGGGCTGGGGTGGGATATGTGCAGTTCAGTTCGCCCTTGCCCGGTACGGAGATCATCTGGATCTCGGCAGGCGGCTCCGGCACGAACTCCAGCCTCACCCCCCCTATGCCGTAGCTGCACAGGTAGGTCAGCAGAACGCCGTGCTCGGGGATCTGCGAGCACATCGGAAGGGTAGTCATGCCGCCTGCCTGGTGATCTTCTGTGAATGTGGCTGAATACGAAACAATCTCACCCTCCAGATCTGGACCCAGGTAGCACATTGATTCTTTGGGGGAATCAAACTCGCACGGGTAGTCCACTCCATTGACATTGAACACAGGCGGTTCGGTTAGAGGAGGTATGTATAAAATAGAGGCGTGCAGGCCAGATTTGCATGAATAATAGATATCATGTAATTGATTTTCACTTTCGCTGGAATCCTCACAGGAGCTCTCCAGGTAGACGTGCGGATTCCAGAACACCTCTTCGCCCTCGTAGATCCCGTACATGAGGAATTTCACCATCCTGTCCTCGGTGACATTCTTGAAAAGGCAGGTCATGCGGTTGGGCGTGTCGTAGGTGCAGTCGATCGGTGTTCCGCTCATGCTTTCGATCTTGTACCAGAAGACCGCGGGATCGAATACCAGAGCCGCTGGGGCGACCAGGTCCGTGGCGCAGCCGCCGAAGGCGTGGAATTCGGTGGGGGCTTTCTGTGATGCGCATTCCCCCGGTGGGGTGAGCGCCATACCGAGGCACTGGCTGATGCCGCCTTCCAGTTCCAGGCACAGCAGACCGCTGTAGAAAGCATTCTCCTGCGCTGCGGGAGGAGCGCCTGTGCAGAACAGCAGGCCGTTCTGGCTGTCGTATGGCTGGCAGGAAAATTCTGCACCTTCCAAGGAAAAGGTGAGTCCGGTGATGGCCTCGGTGCTGCTGAGCGCGGCGGAGAAATGCTGCTCACCGCTGCCATCGGGGCAGCTGAGCGGGAACGGCGCAAGCGTGATGGAAGGCGGTTCGTCCTCACTGCCCTCTGGATCGTCCTCCAGGTTGACCGAGATCAGCGAGATGATGTGCTGGATGTCGATCGGCTCGACCTGCTCCTCTGGCATGCTGAAGGGTGCGATGACGCAGCGGAAGCCGACATTGGAGTAGGCGCGGTAGGGGTTGCCGGCGTGGCGGTTGGTGGAAAGGAGCATGTGCAGGTCGGAGTTGAAGGAGCCGCCGCGGACCACCTTGGTCTCACCGCTCAGGGGGCCGGTGGGGGAGGAGGTGGGGGAGACGGCATAGTATTCAGGGTCGTACCAGTCGAAGACCCACTCCCAGGCGTTGCCGGCCATGTCCTGCACGCCAAAGGGACTCTGCCCGCTGGTCAGCGATCCACCTTCCACTGTGTCGGCCGGGTCCAGGCAGCCGGCAAAGCTGGCCCTGTCGCAGTCGGGTTCGTCACTGCCCCAGGGGAAGAGGAAGTCTTCGGTTGAGGTGGCGGCGTACTCCCACTCAGCTTCGGTGGGAAGCCTGCCGCCGATCCAGGCGCAGTACTCGGATGCCATGTTGTAGTCCACGCCGAGGACGGGGTGGTCGGCGTAGGCGGGGTCGGTGTAGTGTTCGCTGGTGGTGTCGGGGATGACGGTGACGGGGAAGCAGGCGCCGGCAGCCACGCACTTCTGGTACATGCTGTTGGTGACCTCTTCCTTGTAGATGTTGTAGCAGCCCAACGCAACGTCATGCACGGGGAACTCGTCAGGGGACGCGTTGTCGTTATCCTCAGTCGAGCCCATGCTGAAGGTTCCACCCGGTACAACGACCGTCTCGGCGCCGTCAGGTGGATCGACGCGCTCGCATGAAACATCTTCCTCAACGGAGACGGGGGTGGATGTTGCAACTGGTTTCTCGCCGCACGATACGAGAAGAATAAGAATGAGTCCGATTATTAAAACGAGAGACGAATAGTTTTTCATGAATCCCTCCATATAATGAACTAGACAAATATAGTATAG
>CAZCHK010000022.1:0-32114 GCA_964498605.1 uncultured Anaerolineaceae bacterium
GGAAATATGAGCGAAGAACCCATCGCTTATGAGGATCCCGATGCGTTTGCGCGTCTGACGCACCTGGCGGACGGTTTCTTGACCCACGATCGCGTGATCCATATGAGAACAGACGACTCGGTCGTCAGGCAGTTCAACGGCGCTTCTTATCCAGTACGACGCGCGCGCGGGTACGCGCCTGACCCCATCGCGATCCCCGAACTCTCAAGTTCCATCCTGGCCGCCGGCTCTGATTTGAAAAACACTTTCTGTGTCGCCAGGAGTAATTACGCTTTCATCAGCCACCACATCGGCGACCTGGAAAACTTCGAAACGTTCACCGCTTATGAATCTGCCATCAAGCATTTTCTCAAGTTGTTTAACATCAAGCCGCAAGGCATAGGCTGCGACCTGCACCCGGATTATTTCTCCTCGAAATACGCGCGTGAGCTTGCGTGCCAAATCGACGTCCCAATTGTCGAGATCCAGCATCATCACGCGCACCTGGCATCCTGCCTGGCTGATAATCACCACGGCTCTCCTGCCATCGGTCTCATGTTTGATGGGACAGGATACGGGCTGGATGGGAAAATTTGGGGTGGCGAAGTCCTGGTGGGTGATTTCAAAGGTTTTGAGCGGCGGTTCCACCTGGAGTACATGTCCCTGCCGGGCGGTGATGCGGCAATTCACCACGTGGCGCGCATCGGGTCAGCCTATCTTCTCCAGGCATGTGGAGATCTCTCCCGGCTTGAAGCAGTTTTTCCCAAAGTGGACCTGGAAATCATCACCAAACAGATCCAGCACAAGATTAACGCCCCTTACACCAGCAGCATGGGAAGATTATTTGATGCGCTCTCATCCATTCTCGGAATTTGCACCAAGTCTACGTACGACGGTCAAGCCGCGATAGAGCTGGAGATGAAAGCGGATCCAGATGAAACGGGCCATTACGACATGGTCGTTGCAGGCGAAGAAATCATGGTGACACCTTTGCTCGTCGCGATCCTCAATGACCTGAAGGATCAACTCCAGCCTGGCAGGATATCAGCGAAATTTCACAACAGCCTCGTGCAGATGTCCGTCCAACTCTGCGAAACGATCAGAAAGCAAGAAAAAATAAAAACGGTTGCTTTATCGGGCGGAGTGTGGCAAAATCACTTGTTGCTGGAAAAAACGGTGCATGCCTTGCGCAAGGCTGATTTTGAAGTGCTTTGGCATCACCAGGTACCTGCCAATGATGGCGGATTATCGCTCGGTCAGATCATGATCGCGGCGAATAGATTTCAATGAGGTCTGAATGTGTCTTGCAGTACCCGGAAAAATCACTGAACTTTACGTGGCAGATACCATGAAAATGGCAAAGGTATCCTTCGAAGGCGTGATGCGCGATGTGTGTGTGGAAGCGATTGAAAATGCCCGGGTTGGCAGCTATGTCATCGTCCACGCTGGTTTCGCATTGAACACGCTGGATGAAGAAGAGGCACAAGAGACACTGCGCATGCTTCGGGAAATGCAAATGCTTGATCCTGAAGCGAATTCAGGCGGTCAATGATCAAATACCAGGATGAATTCCGCGATTCACATATCGCCAAATTTTTACTCTCCAGGATCAAAGATACTGCGACCCGAGAATGGGTCATCATGGAAATATGCGGCGGACAAACACACGCCATCATGCAAAACGGGCTGGAACAGCTGCTGCCCGGGAAAATCGAGCTGGTCCATGGCCCTGGTTGTCCTGTGTGTGTCACATCGCTTGAGCTGGTCGACAAGGCTCTTGCGATCGCGCAACAGGATAAGGTGATCTTTTGTTCCTTCGGTGATATGCTGCGCGTTCCAGGGTCGACAACTGATTTGCTGGCTCTGAGAGCCCAGGGTTGCGATATTCGCGTCGTCTACTCACCAATGGATGCCGTGAGGATCGCCAAAGAAAATCCGGACAATGAAGTGGTCTTCTTCGCCATTGGTTTTGAAACGACCGCTCCGGTAAACGCGTCTTCAATAAAACTTGCCCGTATCCTGAATCTGGCGAACTTTTCACTCTTGACATCCCTTGTGTGTGTTCCTCCGGCGATGAAAGCGATATTAGGTTCTTCAGACAACAAAGTGCAGGGGTTCCTCGCTGCCGGGCACGTATGCGCAGTAATGGGTTATTGGGAGTACGAGCCAATCGCCAGGCAGTTCTCAACCCCCATCGTTGTCACAGGCTTCGAGCTTGTGGATATACTGACCGGGATACTGAAAACCATCGAGCAGCTTGAAGCAGGACGCGCTGCAGTGGAAAATTCGTATCAGCGCGCGGTCACCAGAAAGGGGAATACCGCAGCGCAAGAATTGATCCGGGAGATTTTCGAACCCTGCGATCGCTCGTGGCGAGGTATTGGACAGATCCCGATGAGCGGTCTAAAACTGAGAAGTAGTTTTGCTGATCTCGACGCGGAGGAGAAATTCGCAGTGAAGCAGATCGCCACGCGCGAATCAGCGCTATGCATCGCGGGTGATATTCTCAAAGGCTTGCGCAAACCAAAAGAATGCCCGGCATTTGGCGCTCAGTGCACACCTGAGCGTCCACTGGGCGCCCCGATGGTATCATCTGAAGGAGCATGCAACGCGTATTTTCGCTACGCGGATAACACATGAAGAATCAACGCATTGATTTTTCCAACTTTAACTGCCCCTTGCCGCTGGATCACTCAGAAACGATCCTCCTGGCGCACGGTAGCGGCGGACGTATGACACACGACCTGATTCGGAATATTTTTCAGCCGTTTTTTTCACCCGAACCGGGACTTATCGGGGATGATTTCGCACAGGTCGTTAACCATCCCGGGGAATTGATTGTTTCAACAGATTCGCATATCGTCAAGCCTCTGTTTTTTCCTGGGGGAGATATTGGAAGATTAGCAGTGTGCGGGACCGTGAATGATGTCGCCATGTCCGGGGCCATGCCGCTTTTCCTTACGGCAGGTTTTATTTTGGAAGAAGGCTTGGCGGTTGCAGATCTCATAAAAGTTCTTTCTTCCATGAAAGACGCGTGTGATGAAGCGGGCGTGCGCGTCATCGCCGGAGACACCAAAGTCGTGGAGAGAGGAAAAGGAGATGGTCTTTTCATCAACACAACCGGTTTTGGCTGGAGACCTGACCATCTACAGATCCATGGCGCGAACGCACGCTCTGGAGATAATATTCTGATCTCCGGTAACATCGCGGATCACGGCATGGCCATCGTCTCGGCGAGAGGAGAACTCGGACTCAGCACGGATATACAATCAGATGTCGCGCCATTGAACGGCTTGATCCAGGGTCTGATCGAAGTGGCTCCCCACATCCATGTATTGAGAGATCCCACACGGGGCGGGATTGCCACCACACTAAATGAAATAGCCCTTCAGAGTGGAATCGGAATTGAGTTATCCGAAGATGCAACGCCCATCGCCGGCCAAACCGCTTCTGCCTGCAGCCTGTTAGGATTTGATCCGTTGTACATCGCGAACGAAGGAAAAGTGATCATTATCCTCCCTGAAGATGAAACTGCAGCGGCTCTTGACTTTTTGCATGGGCACAAATACGGCAGGAACGCAAAAAAATTCGGGACGGTCGTGTCCGGCCATCCCGGAAAAGTGATCCTGAGAACCTCGATAGGAAGCTCCCGCCAACTTCCAATGCTGAGCGGAGAAATGCTTCCGCGCATCTGTTGAATTTAATACAAATTCCACAAAATCACGCGCTCATTCAACCAGCTCGTCTCCAGCTTCTTTAAGGCCGTACACTCCTGCCTTTAACACTTTCAGGGACAGCAGGGCGCATTTGAGCCGCACGGGTCCCAATTCGATGCCCAAAAGATCGAGGACGTGTTCTTTTGTCAGGGATTTAATCTGATCGAGGTCCCTGCCAATGATGGATTCAAGCAGCAGATCAGCAGAAGCCTGGGAAATGGCGCACCCGTGACCGCTGAAGCCAGCTTCAGTCACGATGCCGCTTCTGTCTACTTTCAGATCGATCCTGATCTGATCACCGCATAAGGGATTTTCATCCTCAAAAGTGATATCCGCTGCGTCGAGCGTTTTTCGATACTGGGGTTGTTTATAACGCTCAATTATGATCTCTCGGTACAAATCATCCATTTTTGCCTACCTGAATGTGTGTTTCACTTTTTCCAGCGCCACCAGCAACAGATCGATTTCCTCGGATGTGTTGTACAGGTAGAAGCTGGCGCGAGATGAGGCTGGAAGGTTGAACCTCGCATGCAGTGGCATGGCACAGTGGTGTCCGGCACGGATCGCGATACCCATGCTGTCCAGTATCTGGGCGATATCGTGGGGGTGGATATTTTCCATGACAAAGGAAACCACGCCGCCCCTTTTATCCGCTGACGGGCCCAGAATTTTCAACCCAGAGACAGCACCAAGTTTATCCAGCGCATAGCAGGTCAGTTCATGTTCGATCCGGGCAATGGTATCCATTCCAACCGTAGACAGGTAATCGACTGCCGTCCCAAATCCAATGGCTTCCGCGATTGCCGGTGTACCGGCCTCAAATTTGTACGGAAGCTCATTCGGTTTGAAACCTGTCAGCTCGACCTTACGGATCATGTCTCCCCCGCCCATGAAGGGAGGCATTTCCTCCAGGATATCTTCCTTCCCAAAAAGAATTCCGATACCTGTCGGACCGCACATCTTGTGCGCAGAAAAAACATAAAAATCCGCATCCAGGTCCTCTACATTCACCGCAAAATGCGGAACAGCCTGTGCCCCATCCACAAGCGTGACCGCTCCGGCTTGATGTGCCATCGAAATCAGATCGCGCGCCGGATTGATCGTTCCCAAAACATTGGACATATGCGTGAAAGCGACGAGCTTCGGTGCTTTTTCAAGGAGGGACTTAAACCGGTCCAGATCCAGCAGCCCCTCTTCGCTGACGGGGATAAATTCGAGGGAAACTGCACGCTCCTGGGCGAGAATCTGCCAGGGAACCAGATTGGAGTGATGTTCCATTTCCGTCAACACGACGACATCCCCTGCCTGCAGATGCTTTCTCCCCCAGCTGTATGCAACCAGGTTTATGGCCTCAGTGGTGTTGCGCGTAAAAATGACCTGGCGGGGATTGCCGCAGCGGATAAAGCCAGCGATATTCGATCTCGCGTTTTCATATGCCGCGGTAGCCTCCTCGGCGAGAGTGTGAACACCCCGGTGGATGTTTGCGTTCATCCACCGATAGTAACGATCCATCGCGGAGAGAACACATTCCGGCTTTTGCGATGTAGCTGCAGAATCAAAATAAACCAGCGGTGTTCCAGGAGACACCTCACGCGAAAGTATCGGGAACTGGTCGCGTAAACCTTGCGTGTTTCTTGAGATGACGGCCATAACTCTTACAGGAGCTCGTTGCTGTACGATTTTTTGTGGGGTTCCCGTAAATGCTCTGAACCCTGAGGATACCAGAGGATGTGATCCGGTACCATCCACCCGTCAGTCAGATAAATATTTGAGCGGAATTGAACCGCGATCATCTTTTGGTCTACCTGTACCACGATTCCCTTGAGCCACCCTCGAATCCGCTGCCCACTCTTTTCGTGATCGCAAAAAGCTTCCACGGTATCTCCAACCTGAATGTCGCTATCCGCAAGAGGCGGCCTTAAAAAGCTATCTGATGGCATATTTATCTCCGAAATTTTCTATTTTATTCTAGCATCACTTCTCATGGAATGATCGATTCCATCGTCGAGTTTTGCCTTGAGCACATCAATAATTGTGTCAAAAAGTGGGTTTTTGATCAGGCCCTTCAGCACATCCTCCGCGTATCCCAAAGCGAGCATCCGGACAGCTTCTTTCTTGGATATGCCCCTGCTGAGAAGATAAAACAATTCGCCTTCGTCGATATTGCTGATGGTCGCGCCGTGAGAGCACTTGACGTCACCCGTCAGAATCTCCAGACCGGGAATTGAAACAACGCGCGCCTCAGGGCTGAGAACCAGATTTTGGTTTGCCTGATAACTGTCAGTCTGATCGGCTCCTTTTTCGACAAAGATATTTCCTTTCCAGGAGGATGCGCTCTGCCCCATATGAAGCCCTTTGAACAACAGGCGTGAACTAGTCCCAGGCGCTGAATGAACCTGGCGGGTCTCAAAAATATACTCCTGATCTCCCCCACTGGCATAAATTCCTTTTTGGCTGCTTCCAGCACCTTCTCCGGCATGGGTGGTAATCAGTGACTGATGCGCACGCCTTCCTCCCATTTCAATAGTGGTCCAATCCAGCTGTGAGTTTTGGCGCAGCAGCACTGATTGCGCTGAAAAGCAGGAAACATGACCTGATAATTTCTGAAGCGTGATAAGTTCGAGTTGCGCGTTCTCTTCTACTGTTACATTTAATGAAAGGATATTACCGATTTCTCGTGTCGCTTCGTGGGCGCTGTCATCCACTTCAACAATAACCGTGGCTCGGGAGTTCTTTTTCGAGATCACGGAGACCTGTCTGACTGCCGAAACTCCCGCATTTTGATGCAACAAACACAGGATGGGTTTTGCTGCCTGTTCATTTTGTGGAATGATCAAGTCGATGTCACCACCCGAAAACGCACCGCAAAAAACTGTGATCAAATGGTGAAAAACGCTTTGATGCGCCAGATAGGATCTGTCCATACTTGGTGTATTCTCTTCCTGCCCGAGGAAGAAACGGTTTTCTTCCGTGAGATCCGGTTTTCCTTCTCCACCCTGCCATGGGAATACATGGATGAAAGCATTGCGGGAAAAAACACGGGCATCCGTGTCTTCCTGAGCGTGGGACGGCGTTGGCCCGGTGAGGGGGGGGATCGACTCGATGATCTCGGACAGGCGCTGTATCAATTCCTCGCCGGCCTGCCTGTTCTCTTCGTAAACGTGAAGAAACTCGCTGAAAGCAGCCTGGCGGCGATCCAGTGATCTTCTGGAGATATTCTTGCTGGATTTTTCAATGAATTGATTCCAGTGTGATACGATGCGATCAGGATCAGCGTTCGCATGCTGCAGCGAGGATTGGTTTTTATTCGGGATGGTCATCCTACACTTCCTGACATCTGCAGCTGGATGAGACGATTCATTTCAACCGCGTATTCCATGGGCAGCTCTTTGACCAAAGGCTCGATGAAACCGGTCACAACCAGGGTCGTTGCTTCTTCTTCTGAAAGCCCCCTGCTTTTTAAGTAGAAAAGCTGTTCCTCACCGACTTTCGAAACCGAAGCCTCGTGCTCGATGCTGATGTTATCGTTGTGCGTGATCATCGTCGGGTATGTATCGGATCGTGATATCGAATCGAGTAATAGCGCATCGCAGACCACTTTTGATTTGACGTGGGAGGATTGACGCGGTACATTGACCAGACCCCGATAAGAAGAACGACCTCCATTTTTGCTGATGGATTTTGAAGTGATCTTGCTTGTCGTGTGGTCAGCCAAGTGAATCATTTTTGCCCCGGCGTCCTGCACCTGCCCTTTACCGGCAAACGCCATGGAAAGAACCTCTCCTCTTGCGCCCGGTTCCATTAAGAAACATGCAGGGTATTTCATCGTGGTTTTCGACCCAAGATTGGAATCCACCCACTCCATCGTTCCATCACGGAATACCCTGGCCCTCTGGGTGACCAGGTTGTAAACATTCGTTGACCAGTTCTGGATGGTTGTATACCGCATGCGTCCACCCGCCCTTACAACAATCTCTATCACACCACTGTGAAGCGAGTTGGTGGAATATTGGGGAGCAGTGCAACCCTCCACATAATGAACCTGCGCCCCTTCATCCACGATGATCAATGACCGTTCAAATTGGCCGATGTTCGCAGAATTCAACCTGAAATAGGCCTGCATCGGCAAGTCTACCTTTACGTTCTTGGGCACGTAAACGAACGAACCGCCTGACCATACAGCGCTGTTTAATGCAGCAAATTTGTTGTCCTCAAAAGGTACGACAGAACCGAAATATTCGCGGAAGAGATCCGGATGCTGACGCAGCCCGTTCTCGATGGATAAAAAGATCACGCCCTGTTTTTCAAGATGTTCCTGGATGCTGTGGTACACCATTTCCGATTCGTATTGCGCACCAACCCCGGCCAGAAATTTCTGCTCAGCCTCGGGGATGCCCAGTTGATCGAACGTGTTTTTAATTGTTTGCGGTACTTCGTCCCATGTCCTGCCTTGTGATTCCGATGGTTTCACATAGTAATAAATGTCATCCAGATCTAGCCCTGAAAGGTCAGGCCCCCATTTCGGCATTGCCTTTTGATAAAAATGACGCAAAGCGTTTATCCGGTACTCAAGCATCCATTCCGGTTCGCTCTTGAATTCGGAGATCTGCCTGACGACTTCCTCGCTCAGGCCTTTCTTGCTTTTGAATACGAATGAATCTGGATCATGGAAGCCGTATTTGTACTCACCCAACCCTTTTAAAGCGTCATCGGAATGTGCGTTCATGTTCAATACCGATACCCAATCACATGGCAGTACCGTTCTCCAATTTGTCGCGAACCCAGTCATATCCATGCTCTTCAAGATGCAGCGCCAGGTCTGCCCGACCGCTTTCGACGATCCTGCCATCCATCATGATGTGAACAACATCAGGTCGGATGTAGTTTAACAACCGTTGATAGTGGGTTATGACCAGTACGCCCATGTCTCCACTACGCAGTGCGTTCACACCTTCTGACACGATTTTAAGAGCGTCGATATCCAATCCGGAATCTGTTTCGTCAAGGATCGCGATTTTCGGTAACAACAGGGCCATTTGTAATATCTCGATGCGTTTCTTTTCTCCGCCAGAAAAGCCTTCATTCAAATAACGTCCTGCAAATGAAGGATCAATTTTGAGAAAATCCATTTTTTCTTTCATCATCTTGCGAAACTCAGGAATGCTGATCCCTTTCTCGCCCGGATCGTTGGATCTTCTTTTGGCGTTAACCGCGGTTCTTAGAAAATTCGCCACGGTGACACCAGGAATCGAAACAGGGTATTGGAATGCCAGAAATATTCCCATTCTGGCTCTTTCATCCGTAGCCAGTTGAAGAAGATCCACCCCATCCAATTCCACGGTACCCCGGGTCACCAGGTAGTTCGGATGCCCCATAAGGGTATAGGCGAGTGTCGACTTACCTGTTCCATTCGGTCCCATGATCGCGTTGACTTTCCCTGAAAGGATGTCGAGGTTGACCCCTTTAAGGATTTCCACGCCCTGTACGGACACATGCAAATCATGAATTTTCAATTCGGTCATGAATCACTCTTTTATCGCATTATTTTTTATGAATATCTTTATAATAATCTAGTAATCCAAGCGATGCGATTATAGCACGCACAAATTTCCAGGTCAATGAAAACCACGCTGTTTTGACACAATTCTAATGGAATATTGTTATATTTTATAAGATATAATTCTTATATATTGACAATGCGAATCCGGATGCTATAATTTCATCAAAATAAACCAAAATGGCCACAACTCGCGAAAGAATACTACAAATACTTCTTCAAAAGCCCAACTCCACGGTCGCGGATCTTGCCAGAGAAGTCGGCATCAATGGGATATCCGTTCGCCATCACCTGACAGTATTGCAGGCTGACGGATTGATCAAAGCCGAGGAAGTCAGGCATGGCGTTGGCCGGCCAATGCTCGCCTATCATCTGACCGAACAAGGGGCAGAGAAATTCCCAACCAGGTATTTGCGCCTGACAAATCGCCTGCTGGATCATCTTAAACAAACCATGTCCGGGGACAAGTATACGGATCTCTTTAAACTGATCGCTTCGGAAATGGCTTCAGATTACAGCCAGAAAGTGAAAGGGCTGCCGTTAGCTGAACGGCTGGCTTTTTTAAGCGAACTTCTAGAGCAGGATGGTTTCAACCTGACTTGGGAAAAAACGGGGGACCACTTTCAGATCCATGAAATCACCTGCCCGTACTTCCATGTGGGAACCCACCACCCCGAAATATGCACCCTGGACAGGGAACTGATTTCGCAACTACTGGATCTTCCGGTTCAGCAAATTCAATGCGTGCTGACGGGTGACAACCGCTGTGTGTTTCACATACCGGAAATAAAAGATGACGGAAAAAATGGCTGACTCCCCTGCCGGAAATAAAACCCACTGGGAATTGGAGGACAGCGATCCTGAACTGGCCGGAAAAGCGCGCGCGGCTCTTGGCGCGGTCCACGATCCGGAATTAGGTCTGACGATCGTACAGCTTGGCATGGTCCGGGATATTCAATTGTCTGAAAATCAGATGGTCGTTTCGATGTTGTTGACCACACCTTACTGCCCATATGGACCCGCGATCATGGAGCAGGCCAGAAACGCGGTTGAAACAGCCACCGGCATTACCACGCGCATCAATCTTCTCATGGAACCCTGGGACATGTCCATGATGGAAGATGGCGCAATGCCGGAATGGGGTCTGTATTAACTTTTCAGAAACGAGTTTCCCAAGGTTTTTTCTATAGTGCTTTTAAGTCATCCTCTTTGATCTCAAAAAGATTGACGAGCTTCAGCGCCAGCCCCATATCCCCGGACAGCTTCAATTTGCCCGTCATGAAGGCCTTCATGCCATCCAGTTTTCCGGTGAATATGTCCAGAAGGTCCTGGGAGCTGGCGGTGAGGTTAAGATTGGGAGCCGTGGTCGCTCCTTGCATGACCTCACATTTCATGTCCGCGATTCTTATCGACCAGATACCCTGTTCATCTCCGGTCACATTCAACTGGACCACTGAATTGATGCCACTTGATTTCTCTGCCAGGAAAACTTTGGGCATCCATAATAAAAGTTTCTCCACACTGATCGCCATCACTCCTCCATGAAATTACTTTTCTAGATTATACACACAGAAACTGCCCTCAACAGGAAAACGAAATTTGCTTGCCAAGCAGGTCAATTCCTTTATAATGGCGTGAATATCAAGGAGAAAAATGATCTCAATTCTCACGGACAGCTGCAGCGATTTAAGTGATGAACTATTGCAAAAACATCAAATCCTGGTGGTTCCATTAACGGTCATCCTGGGTGAAAAGTCATACAAAGATGGTTCTGAAGTAAAACCAGCGGATCTGTTTGATTATGTCAAACAAACCGGGCAGCTTCCCAAAACATCAGCCGTGTCCGTGGAAGAGTTCATTCGCGCCTTCGAAGGCATGGATGAGATAATCTTCATCGGTATCGGTAGTAAACTATCCGCCACAATCCAATCAGCTGAGTTGGTGAAAAAATCATTACCGGATAAGAGCATCCACATCGTTGACTCGAACAATCTTTCGACAGGCATTGGTTTGCTGGCGATCAAAGCAGCGGAGTTGCGCGATAAAGGTCATTCTGCCCAACAGATTACGACTGAACTGCGGCACCTGGCGCCAAAAGTTCAAACAAGCTTTCTGATCGACACTCTCGAATACCTTTACAAAGGTGGTCGTTGTTCAGCAATAACGAATATCGTGGGCAGCCTTTTAAAGATTCGCCCGATTATCGAAGTGAAGGATGGCGCCCTGGGAGTCAAAGAAAAGATCTCAGGATCGAGGAGGAAAGCCCTGGAAGCCTTGGTGGACGGATTATTACGCAACCTGGACAGGATCGATCATGATCGCGTATTCATCACCCACACCGGTGCTGACTCGGACGCCGTGTACCTGAAGGATCGCCTGGCGGAAATCGCTCCCATCAAGGATATCTGCATCACCACCGCGGGCGCGACCATTTCAAGCCACTGCGGGCCGAATACGATCGGTATCCTGTACTTTTTGAAATAGAAAAAACAGCCTTTCGGCTGGTTTTTTCTACTGAATGATACCCACTTCCCGACCGACACTGCCAAATATCTCAAGGACCTTGTGCATTTGAAGGTCGGTGTGCGTCGCCATGTAACTTGTCCTGAGCAATTGTTTTCCAGGTGGAACAGCCGGCGAAATGACCGGATTCACGAAGACACCCGCGTCAAAGAGCAATTTCCACATCTTAAAGGTCAGATCGTTATCGCCAATAATGATCGGGATGACAGGCGTCGTGGAATTGCCAATATTGAAACCCAGGTTGGTGAACCCTTTGCGCATCATATCGGCGATTTTAATGACCCTATCACAACGCTGGGGTTCTTCGCGCATTACCTCCAGCGCGGCAAGAGCGGCCGCGGCACTGGCGGGAGGAATGCTGGCGCTGAAAATCAAAGCCCGGGCGTGATGCTGAATATAGTGGATCACGTCAGAATCACCAGCGATGAAACCCCCGAGTGAAGCAAAAGATTTGCTGAAGGTCGACATGATCAGATCAGTACCTTCTGTGCAATTTAATTGGGCTACCGTACCATGCCCGTGACCAAGAACCCCCATTCCGTGAGCGTCATCGACCATCAACCTGGCGCCGTACTTTTTTATCACGGGAGTGATCGCTGGAAGGTCCGCCAGGTCCCCCTCCATGGAGAACATGCCGTCCACAACGACGAGTTTTCCCGCCTGTTCGGGGATGGACTCCAGCACCCTTTCCAGGTGTTGAACATCGTTGTGCCTGAAGCGCTCAATTTTTCCATATCCGAGCCGGGCACCATCCACAATGCTGGCATGATCATCTTTATCTAAAATGACCACATCATCCCGGTTGATTAAGGAACTCACAGTCCCAAGATTCGTTTGCATGCCCGTCGAAAAAACCAGGGCTGCTTCTTTGCCAACCCAGTCAGCCAATTCGCTTTCCAATTGTTCATGCAAAGCAAGCGTTCCATTCAGGAAACGCGATCCCGTGCAGGAAGTCCCATAACGGATGATCGCATTCTGCGCGGCCTCGCGTACTTTTGGATGCATGGTTAAACCAAGGTAATTATTTGAACCGCACATGATCAAGCGGTGACCTTTGTAGATGACTTCTGTGCCCTCGTTCTCATTCAAAGGTATGAAATAAGGATAAATACCCCTCGCAATGGCATCCTTGGCATCAGTGTAATTCCTGCATTTCTCAAATATATCCACGATTGTTCTCCAAACCAGGTATAAGAATTAGCTCATTATAAAGAAAAATGGCATAATTGGTATAACCCCGTCCCTTTGATAAGGTTATGAAAATGAAAGACGAACTTTTTCCCCTCGATTACTTCATCGGCATTGAAGGTGGAGGTACAAAGTACAAAATTGTTGCCGCCAGCGATCCAGAGAATGTGCTCTGCCGGACAACAATCCCGACCACATCACCTGAAGAAACGATCAGCAAAATAATCTCATTCCTCGTCCCGCTCCTGGCGGACAATGCCGATCGGATACGGGCGATAGGGTTGGGTCAATTCGGGCCGATTCAGGTCAATCCAGCCGCCCAGGATTACGGTGCGATCCTCAACACGCCGAAAGCTGGCTGGTGCGGGGTGAACCTGATTTCCGAATTGCGGAAGATCACCTCTCTCCCCATTGCGCTCGACACTGATGTGAACGCTGCCGCAATGGGAGAATTGCACTATGGTGCTGGGCAAGGATTGAGTGATTTTTTTTACATCACGATTGGAACAGGAATCGGCGGAGCGCTCATTTTGAACAAGAGAATTGTTCATGGATTGCTACACCCTGAACTCGGGCACATGCTCGTCCCTCACAATACTGGCAACGATCCGTTCGAAGGGATTTGCCGTTTTCACAAAGACTGTTTTGAGGGACTCGCCTCAGGGCCTGCACTCCTCGCTCGATGGAAAAAACCGGCTGAAACTCTGACGGAAGACCACCAGGCCTGGGATCTCGAATCAACCTACATCGCGCAGGCGCTTGTAAACCTGTTCCTGACAGTCATGCCGCAGCGGTTCATCCTGGGAGGGGGGATCATGCAACAAAGACATCTCTTTCCGAGGATCTCTCGGAAATTCTGTCAATTGATCAATGACTACATTGATGTATTGAAAATCATCCCGGAAATGGATCAGTACATACGGCCACCTCATTTGGATCACGATGCCGGGATGTTCGGAGCCATCGCGCTGGCAAAATTTGGACGCGCATGAAGAAAATGGCCGCACAACCTCGCCTGACCTTTTTTTGCGAACTCGATCCGGATTCTTTAAAAGAAGTCTTCACCAAGAGCTCGGCATTGAAGACACTTAAAAAACTTGGCGCCGGTGTATCCCTGGGGATACTTGATCTCACCCCCGAACGGGCAGCCATGGTCACGCTTCTAAACAAAGCAGGAATCCCGGTTACCGCGTGGCTGCTTCTCCCCAAAAATGCGGGGTACTGGTTCAACCTGGAAAATGTGGAAATCGCATCAGATCGTTACGCCAGGTTCGTCAGCTGGACAAAGGAACACGGCCTTCACTGGGAGGGAATTGGATTGGACATTGAACCGGATATCAACCTGATCAATCTTCTTATAAGAAAAAGAGGGTTGGGATTGCTGATCAAAAAACTCTTTAACAGATTTCAATTATCTGATGCGGAGGATGGCTATGTGTCGCTGATCGAGCGAATGAGGCAGGATGGGTATTATGTCGAGTCATATCAAATCCCATTTGTCCTGGACGAAAAACGTGTCAAAAGTACGATATTAAAAAAAGTCCTCGGGATTGTTTCGCTGCCAGTTGATGCCGAGATCCCCATGCTTTATTCAAGCATGTTCAAATCCAAAAGCCCGGGGTTGCTCTTATCGTACGCCCAAGAGTCGCCTTTCATAGCCATCGGAAGCACTGGAGGCGGCGTGGTGATGGAAGGGCATGGAGAAATGGCCAGCCTGTCCCCGGATGAATTCATGCGCGATCTGGCGCTCGCCTCAGAATTTTCCCGCCACATACACGTTTTCTCTCTGGAAGGATGTATCCAGCAGGGGATTTTAGATAGGATACATCAGAGACCTGAGGTCAACCAATCCTGGAAGTATCGGAAAGAAAAATCCCGCGTGGATTTCACGCGACACCTGTTGCGTGGACTTCTGTGGATCATCTCAAACCTGCACTGGATAATGATCGTTGTGAGCGTACTTGTGCTAATTTTTATTCTTTAGTTCTTGCTTTCAGTTTTCTCTGCTCTATACAAGCTGATGGTCTCAATGGCATGGCGCAGGTGCGGTATCACAATGCTTCCGCCAACAATGAGGGAAACATTCAGCGCGTCGAATAGTTCTTCGTCTTTCCAGCCCGCGTCGATGCATTGCATTAAGTGATAATCGATGCAATCGTTACAGCGAAGAACCATCGAAGCAGCCAGGCCCAGCAGTTCTTTGGTTTTCGCATCCAAGGCTCCCGCTTCGTAGGCGTGATGATCAAGGTTGAAAAACCGCTTGATCCCCAAATGGTCGATCGCGGCGACTTTTTCATTCAGACGCTGCCTGTATTTGACAAATTCCTGCAGCCGATTGGTTTCCTTCATTTTATTAACCTTTCAACAAGGTGATTCAGCGAAGTCCGGCTCAAGTGAAATTGAATCACTCGCCGACCCTTCTCCGCCAGCGCTTCATAATCGCCCAAGGCCTGCGCTTGTTTTAGCACAGCGAATGGAATGTCGTCAGGGGGATAGAGCACCCTGGCGCTCGAATCACCCGTGATCAATATAAACAGACCATTGTTCGGTCCGCCCTTGTGCAACTGTCCCGTGGAATGCAGATACCTGGGCCCAAAACCCATCGTGGCAGGTAATGTCGTTCTGTCAGTGATCGATTCACGAAGCGTGCGCAGCGAGAGCAGGTTTTTTTCATTCCTTGGAAGGTAAGCCATTATTCCAATGTAATCGCCGTTTTTCGTGTTGTTTTTTATCGCCGAGATCAAATCGAACTCCTTGTTGATATCCATCTCGACGTTCGCCAGACGCACTTCCAGTTCATCCAGCTTCATGTGTGTAACTTGTTCTATGAGAATGCCATCTCTTTTATACACATCGATTTTTTCCTGGGTTAAGCGCTTGCTGGCCTGAACATCCGGTTGATCGAACGGGTTCACCCCCAAGACCCGGCACGCAACTGCGGTTGCGTATTCCCAGAGATACATCGCGCCTGCCAATTCATAACTCTCGTGAATGTCGATCGTGAAAACAGGAAAACCATTCTTCCTGATCAAATCCGCGCGTCCATCCATCGAGCCATTCAATCGGTGATACACAAATGCCCGGTCTTTCGAATAGGCCGTTACGGCAAGCTCAGGTTCCTGATCGATGGGAACGATTCCCTTCCCATCCTTACCGGTGCTTTCTGCAACGAGCTGTTCCACCCAGCTGCCAAGGCTGCTCGTGAGGGGATCGGAAATGATGGTCAGCTTATCTCTACCTGCTTTCGCGTTCTCTGCCAGCCAGACGCCGAATATGAAGCCATGATTTTCTTCGAGTGGGGTTCCTTGCTCAATTCTCGATCTGGCTGCTTTTGCGCTCTCCAGTATCCTGTTGAGATCAATTCCCATCAATGCTGCCGGCAGCAGTCCAAAAACGCTCAACGCAGAAAACCTGCCGCCAACATCCGGATCAGACAGGAAGCACCTGAGGAATTTTCTGTGATTCGCAGTTCTTTCCAGCGGAGTACCCGGATCGGTGATGACCACAAATCTGTCTTTTGCCTGCCTGCCCCATTTTTTCGTCTGATGCTGCCAAAAATATTCGAGCAGAGCATTTACCTCCGCCGTCTCTCCTGATTTGCTCGAAGCGATGAGTAGCGTCTGCTTGCTGGAACAAAATTTTTCCATACTTTTGATCTGTTCGGGATCTGTCGAATCCAGCACACGAACATCCATCCGGTTTTTGATGCCAGGGGACGGAAAGGTCTGCGCGAATACTTCTGCGGCGAGCGATGAACCTCCCATGCCCAAAAGGATTGCCTGCCGGAAACCATCCTGCCAGCATTTTTTTGCAAATCCCTCCAGATCATCCACGAGGGAAAGACTTTTCGCAGGCAGATCAACCCAGCCCATTCGATGTTTTACGCCATCCCGCGCATTTCTGCCTGTCACCCAGATGGATCCATCGCCCTCCTTGATTCTTTTCGTGAGATTCTGCTGGCCGAGTTGATGCAGTCTTGCGCGGATTTTCTTCACGGTACCCGGATGATGCCCAACTGCCTGGATGCGCCGTATGTCTATGGAACTCAGCAGTTCAAAATAGGCATCTTTGAACGCCTTGACTCCTTCTTTTTCCAGCTCGTCGGTGACGTCCATCATCGAAATCCCGATTTTCCTCAAATGCGCTAGAGTCGCATCCGCTTCCTCCACACCTTCACTGAGGGTCAGATCGATTTTTCCACGGCCGAGGAAAGAATCCAGGGTCTGGGGCGGTATCGTGTTGACGGTATCCACTCCGATCAAGTTTTCAACGTACATCAAGTCGTTGTACTGGGGATTTTTCGTGCTTGTCGAAGCCCATAGCGGCCGCTGTTTGTTCACGCCAAATCTTTCCACATCAGAAAATCTTTTCGTGGTTAAGGATTTTTGATAGATATCGTAGGCTTTTTTTGCATTCGCGATGGCAGCCTTCCCGTAATACTTCCCCGCCTCAGCTTCCGTCAGCTTGCCATTCGCAACCATTTTCAATAAAAGATTGTCAACTTTCGTGTCTACCCGCGAGACAAAAAAGCTGGCGACGGAATGAATGTTTGCGATATCCTCATGTTTCGATATTCTATCCGTCAATCCCGTCACGTACGCGTCGATCACCTCAGCGTACCTGATTAACGAAAAGATCAGCGTCACGTTGATGTTGACCCCGTAGGATATGAGCCTGCGGATCGCCACCAATCCCTGGATGGTCGCCGGAATTTTGATCATCAGGTTCGGCCGGTCAACTCTCTGCCACAACTTCATGGCCGCTTTCAATGTCCCCAGCGCATTCCGCGCCAAGACCGGGTCGACCTCCAGACTGACATAGCCATCACGTTTTTTCGTTTCTTCGTACAGGGGCAAAAAAAGATCCGCGGCTCGCTGGATATCAGATACCGCAAGGTTCCAAAATATTCTGGTCGCATCCAGTCCCGCCCAGGCTAAATTGGAGATTTCCGCGTCATAGTCACTGGTTTTGCTGATCGCTTGATTGAAAATCGATGGATTGGAAGTGACGCCGTAGATCGCCCCTTCATTGATCATCTGCTTTAATGCACCGCTGTTTATCAGCTTCCGCTGGATGTTGTCGTACCAGATCGCCTGTCCCAGCTGGTACAGCTGCTGGCCTTTTTTTTCAGTCATATCAACCTCGATTCTCAATTTCGATCATTTTGTTGAATCGGCGTAAATGCCTCTCCTGAGCGCTGAAGGTCGCGTTGAGGAAAGCCGTGGTCAATTCATAGGCGACCTCTGTCCCAACGACCCTTCCCCCCAGACACAGGACATTCATCTTGTCATGTTCCACACCCTGGCGCGCAGAGTATGTATCATGGCAGACGCTGGCATAGACACCCTTGATCTTGTTTGCCGTGATGCACGCGCCGATCCCTGAGCCGCAGCAAACGATGGCGCGATCGGCCAATCCATTTTTCACCGCGTAGGCTGCTTTGGAAACAAAATCCGGGTAGTCCACCGACTCGTCTCGATCAATTCCGAAATCCAACAGCTCATGATTGCCATCCCGAATCGCCGCAATGACGGCATTTCTGATGGGAAATCCTCCATGGTCGCACGCAAAGGATATTTTCATTCTGACCTCTCCAGGTTTTTCAGGAGGGCTTTCGCCTTTTCAACAACATGTTCCGCGGTCAACCCAAATCGCTCGTACAAAGCTCTGTACGGTGCGGACGCGCCATAACTTTTCATCCCGATGAAGGATCCCTTATCACCGATCCAGCGCTCCCATCCCATCTGGACCGCGGCCTCCACGGCAATCCGCGCACGGATTTCGGGAGGGAGTACCGTTGTGCGATACGACTCGTCCTGCGCCTCAAAAAGATCCCATGAGGGGAAGGACACCACGCGTGTCTTGATCCCCTCTTTTTCCAGCATCAAGGCAGCTTCGTAAACCAGGGAGACCTCAGAACCCGTCGCCATCAGGATGATTTGCGGTTGATGATCGCCGGGATCATGCAGAACATAAGCACCTTTTTGAACGCCATCCTTTGTCATCGCGGGACTGAACACCCGGCACGCCTGCCGGGTCAGCAGCAAGGCTGTAGGTTTTGATCTGTTTTGAATCGCGATCTCCCAGGCTTGCGCGGTTTCATTCGCGTCCCCGGGTCTGATGACGCAGAGTCCGGGGATTGCCCTCAGCGTGGCCAGATGCTCCACGGGTTGGTGGGTTGGACCGTCCTCTCCCAGCCCAATGCTGTCGTGCGTAAAAACCCAGACGCTTGGAAAGTGAGAAAGAGCGGATACCCGCAGAGCGCCGCGCAAGTAATCGGAGAACACCGCGAAGGTCGCCCCAAAGGGAATGATCCCGCCGTGCACGGCCATCCCATTGATGATCGCTCCCATGCCGTGTTCCCGCACTCCAAAATGGATATTCCTCCCGGAACGGCAGTTCGCCTGAAAAGCCTGGCTCGAATTGATCCATGTGTTTGTCGATGGGGTCAGGTCCGCGGACCCCCCCATGAGTTCGGGTAGTACTTCACCCAGAGCATTGATCACTTTCCCGGATGCCGATCTTGTCGCAATTCCTTTTTTATCTTCGTCGAAGTTCGGGGTGCTGCTCCGCCAGTGATCCGGCAATTCACCCTCCAGTCGCCGGGATAATTCCCTGCCCAAATCCGGATGGTGGTCGATATACAATTTCAGGTTTCTTTTCCACTCTTTTTCCTGCTCATCACCCTGCTGAATCGCGCGCCGAAAGTGATCCAGCACGTCATCCGGTATGAAAAATGCTTCCTGGCCTGGCCAACCGGCCAAACGCTTCGCATTTTCCAATTCCTCCTCTCCGGGAGGTTCTCCATGCGCCTTTGATGTGTCCTGTTTTGTGGGAAGACCAAATCCAATGTGAGTTCTGCAGATGATCAGGGAAGGTCGAGCATCCGTCTTCGCCAGGCAAATGGCCTGATCGATCGCTTCGACATCATTCCCATCCCCCACGCGAATCACCTGCCAGCCGTACGCTTCGAATCTCTTACCTCGATCTTCAGTGAAGGCCAGTTCAGTCGAACCATCAATGCTGATGCGGTTATCATCATAGCAGTAGATAATCTTTCCTAGTTTGAGGTGCCCCGCGAGAGAAGCGGCCTCCGAAGTGACACCTTCCATCAAGTCGCCATCCGTCACGATCCCGAAAACAAAGTGGTCGATCGGTTGGAAATCTGGCTGATTGAAGCCATCCGCCAGGTGCGCCTCCGCGATCGCCATGCCGATACCATTGGAAAAACCTTGGCCCAAAGGACCTGTCGTCGTTTCCACGCCAGGAGTTAGACCATATTCCGGGTGGCCCGGTGTGAGGCTGCCTAATTGCCGGAAAGATTTGATCTCCTCCAAAGAAAGGTCATACCCGGTAAGATGCAGAAGGCTGTACAAGAGCGTTGAGCCGTGGCCGCCGGACAGGATGAAACGATCCCTGTTGAACCAGCGCGGATTTTTGGGATTGTGCCGCAGATGACGGGTCCAGATTGTGTAGGCGATGGCCGCCGTGCCCATGGGCAAGCCGGGATGTCCGGAATTGGCTTTTTGGACCGCGTCAGCGCAAAGGAAACGAATCGTCTGGACCGCTCGTGTTTGAAGATCGGTCATTTTTCCTCCGGGATGGTTTTAATATTTATTTTACCATTCGCCCCCGAAAAGATTGTTTTCCTGAACCTACCTGAACCCCCTTATCCGCAGACTGTTTGACACAACAAAAACACTGCTGAAAGCCATGGCAGCCGCAGCTAGCATTGGATTCAGCAAACCCAGCGCCGCTATGGGGATCAAGATGATGTTGTAAAAAAAAGCCCAGAACAAGTTCTGTTTGATCGTTCTCGTTGTCCGTTTCGATAGCCGAATGGCATCTACGACGCTCATCAGGCTGCCACCCATCAGAGTAACTGGAGCCGCAGCCAGAGCGACATCCGTACCGGTCCCCAACGCCATTCCCACATCGGCCTGTGCCAAAGCCGGGGCGTCATTGATCCCGTCACCGACCATGATCACAGGCCCGAATTTGGCCTGCATGGATTGTATCGCCTGTGCTTTCTGGTCCGGTTTGACTCCCGCAACGACGCTGTCGATATTGACCAATTCTCCAATTGCCCGTCCCGTCGAGGAGTTGTCTCCGGTTAACATGCGCACTTTTAATTTCAATTCATGCATTTTTTGAATCGCTTCTTTTGAATCGGTCTTGATCGCATCTGCAACGCCGATCATGCCGATAATGTTGTCGTGAATGCCAACGAAAACCACCGTCTTGGACTGCCTGGTAATTTTCTTCTCGATAGCGCCGTAATCTTTTGTGGACACACCCATTTCACGGTAAAACTCACCGCGGCCAACAAACACAGGTCTGCCCATGACAACGGCTGTGATGCCGCCGCTTTCATAGGATAGAAAGTCCGACATTTTTTTTAGTGGCAGACCCATCCTGGTCGCCTCAGCCACGATCGCCTGCCCTACGGGGTGCTCGCTGCCTTTTTCGGCGGATGCTGCGATTTGAATAATGTCCTTTTCGGTGTATGAGTCACTCAATTTCACGACATCGGTGACAAGTGGCAGCCCCTGTGTGATCGTGCCGGTCTTATCAAGCACGATGGTATTGATCTTCTGAGTCTTTTCCAATGCTTCGCTGGTGCGAAAAAGGATTCCCCTGGAAGCCCCCACGCCGCTGCCCACCATGATCGCCGTAGGCGTAGCCAGCCCAAGCGCGCAAGGGCAGGCGATGACCAATACCGATACCATATTGATCAGTGCTCTGGTCACGTCGCTGGATTGTCCTGTGATCTGCGGGATTACCCACAACCAGGCAACGAGAGTTACCAGGGCGATGACAATAACAACTGGAACAAAAATTGAGGAGACCTTATCTGCCATTCGCTGAATCGGGGCTTTGCTGCCCTGTGCCTGCTCAACCATTTTAACGATCTGAGAAAGAACCGTGTCTTTGCCAATCCTCTCCGCTTTCATCGTGATCAAACCCTGACGATTCAGCGTCGCCCCTGTCACCGGGTCTCCAGGTTTCTTCTCCACGGCCATCGATTCACCCGTGAGCATGGACTCATCAACGCTTGTCATCCCTTCGATGATGACACCATCAACGGGTATCTTTTCTCCTGGTTTCACGAGAAGGCGGTCACCCTTTTGGATTTCATCAATGGATATTTCGCGCTCCTGGCGGTTTTCGACTCTTCGTGCCGTAGCTGGTTTCAAGCTCAACAGTTTCTTAATGGCCCCGCTGGTACGCCCTTTTGCTTTCGCCTCCAGATATTTCCCCAGGCGAATCAGGGTGATGATGACAGCGGCAGTTTCAAAATAGACATGTTCAGCACTTTGAGACAAGGTGATGACCAGTGAATAGAAATATGCGACGCTCGATCCCAATGCAATGAGAACATCCATGTTGGCACTGCCATTCTTCAACGCCAAAAACGCTCCAGAATAGTACTGCCATCCGACCAGAAATTGAACCGGGGTTGCTAGAATGAATAAAGTCCAGTTGAACCACCAGGCGTGTGACACTTGGTGCGGGACCAAGCCCAGGTCCATCCCCATGGATAACAGGAAGAGGGGGATTGTGAAGAACAAGCCGATCAGCAACAGCTTTTTCTGCTGGTTGATCTCTTTCTCGCGGGCTGTCGCCTCCGCATCAACTGCCTCACCGGTCAGGTCCGTCAGTTTGAAACCATTTCGCGCCAGGATGTTCTTTATCTCTGCTCCGGAGATCACAGTGGGAATATATTGGATCGAAACCTGGCTTCGAGTCATGTCTGGCAAAATTGATACTATCCCGAGCACATTCTGGAAGGTTTTTTTAATCCTTCTTTCGTCATCCGCGTTCCTGAATTCAGGGATGAATAATTTCAGCTCGCCCTGCGCGATCCCGTATCCCGCGCTTTCGATTTTTGTGGTAATGCCTGCCAATGCTGTGATTTTCGGATCGTACTCTACGACCGCTCGTTCAGAGGATAAATTGACCGCAACGGAAACAATGCCGTCCAGCTTTTTGACGCTTCTTTCAACAGTCGCCACACAGTTGGCGCAGGTCATGCCAGTTATGGGAAGAATGACTTGCTGCTTATCTTTCAAAATGTCCCGCCTGTCTGATCACTGCACTGTTCCCGGGTAATTAATTTCCGAGAGCCTGGCTTGAATTTGTTCCATGGTAGCGGGGGGGTGATATTGCACGGTAATGCTGTTGTTTTCAAGTTCGCCTTTCACATCTTCTACGCCCGGTACTTCTTTAAGTTCCATGGTGATCGTACGAACGCAGTGCGCGCAGTGCATATTTTGAATGGTAAGTTTCAAGGTTTCCATGTGTACTCCTTTACACAATCTTACAACGCACCCGCAGCCTGTCAAGATACATTGTATTATTCTTATATTATTCATATTATTATATTTAACTTCATCTTTTCCAAGACCTCAATCCCCTTTATAATCAAATCATGAGCAAACCGGACAGACCAGGTACCCGACCCATGGATTTCGACTTTGGTAACGGAAAAACCGCTTTGATCACGGGCGGGGCGGTGCGCGTTGGAGCGATGATCACCGAAGCGCTCGCGTCTGTTGGAGTCAATGTCATCATTCACCACTCAAGCTCGCAAAGCGAGGCGCAAGAGCTGGCGAAAAAATGCGCGGCGAAAGGAGTGAAAGCTGAGCTGTTTCACTGCGACTTCTCTACCCCCGAGGTCACCGAAGCGCAAGCAAGGTTGCTTTTCTCGCAAAAGCAGGTGGACTATCTGATCAACAACGCTGCGATCTTTGAGCCCATCGGACTGGAAAGTACCAATCTCGCGGAATGGCAAAAGCACATCAACATCAACCTGACCGCCCCTTTCCTTTTATCAAAGTATTTCTCGCTGAACAAATCACAAGAAAATCCCGGAAAGATCATCAATATCGTGGATTGGCGGGCGTTGAGACCCGGAGCGGATCATTTTCCCTACACGGTCTCAAAAGCAGCCCTGGCAAGCATGACCAAATCATTGGCTGCCGGTCTTGCACCGCATATCCAGGTGAATGCCATTGCTTTTGGAGCAATCCTGGCACCAACCGACGGCACGAAAGCTGAGCAGTTCCTCATGCATGTACCCGCAAAGCGCCTGGCTTATCCTGAAGAAGTCATCAGGACGATATTTTTCCTGCTCGCCGGACCCGACTACATCACCGGAGAGATCATTCACCTGGATGGGGGCAGGCATTTATTCTAGATGGAGGAACATGGACAGTATCATCATTAAAGACCTTTTGGTGCGCGGAATCATCGGAATCAGCGATACAGAACGATCTCAGCCACAGGACATCGTCATCAACATCACCCTTTACACGGACACCTCCGCTGCAGCCATATCAGACAACATCGAGGACTGCGTGAACTACCGCACGGTCGCAAAACAGGTTATTGCGTTGATTGAAAGATCCTCCCGCCATACTGTCGAAGCTTTGGCAAACGATATCATGGGTTTGTGCCTTCAAGCCGATAACGCTCGGGGAGCCAGGGTGAGGGTTGAAAAACCAGGCGCGGTCAGATTCTCGCGTTCTGTAGGGGTTGAAATTGAACGCTTCAATGCCGCATCCGACTGATAAGAATTATGTGGTCGTCCTTGTTGGGTCAAACATCGAACCAGCCATCAACATTGCTTCCGCCCTGGATCTTTTAAGTCCGCGCCTTGAATTTCTCCAACTCTCCAGAACATGGGAAACGGAGGCCATAGGTTCAAACGCAGCGAATTTTCTCAATATTGCTTTTTCTGCCTATACACACCTGCCTGCTGCTGAACTGAAAGAAACCATCCTGCTGCCGACGGAAACCCGCCTCGGAAGGAGACGTTCCCAAGATAAAAATGCACCCAGGACGATGGATCTGGATATCATACTTTTCAATCACAATGTGCTGGACGAGGACCTGTGGAAGAAGGCGTTCATCGCATTGCCCGTTGCAGACATTGAACCAGAACTATGTCTACCGAAGAATCAAATGAAACTGGTCGATGCAGCAAGACGACTGCAAAAAGGCACGTTTGCAGTCGTTCGAGAAGACATTACTTTTAGAATATAAAAACCAGCTAAAAATGCAGCGGCTCCGCGCTTCTGGATATATTATCCAAGAACTCCATGCGCAGCGCCATATCGGTCTTAAATGATCCCAGCATGGCGGATGTCGTCATCCTGCTGTCGTGCTTTTTTACGCCGCGAATCATGGAGCACAAGTGCAGCGCTTCCAGCACCACCGCCACACCCTCGGGGTGAAGCAGCTCATTTAGTAAATCGGCGATCTGCCGCGTCATCCGTTCCTGAACCTGCAGTCTTCTGGCAAAAAGATCCACGATGCGCGGGATTTTCGACAAACCGATCACCCGCCCGTTCGGGATATAAGCAACATGCGCCCTGCCAATGAAAGGCAGCATGTGGTGCTCGCATAAACTGTAAAACTCGATATCGCGAACGACCACCATTTCATCGTAATTCACTTCAAAGAGAGCTTCGTTGACCAGTTCCAGAGGGTCGATGCGATACCCTTCCAGAAGTTCCTCGTACATCTTCGATACTCTCTCGGGTGTGCGAAGAAGACCGTCGCGGGTCGGATCCTCTCCGAAAGCCTGCAGGATTTTCAAGGTCGCTTCTGCAATGACCTTTCTCTGCATCGGTTCACCGCAAAGCAAGTCCGCTGCTTGATAGATGTTCGCTTTTTCATCAGCTCCCAGCACTTTTTCGCAGTCAATCACACGTGCTTTTTCCATAACGCTCCTTAACCTTGTCGCTCAAAAAAGAATTGAACTGTTTCCAATAACGATCCCAAATTACCCATCGAAGGTTCTAATTCCTCCAATTTTACCGCAGCCTGCCGCATGATCTCCTGGTACTTTGTCTCCGTTTTTGTCAATATTTTATGGTCTTCTAAAATGGACATCAATTGTTCCAGTTCTTTTTCTGTGATTCTTCCCCTTTGTATCGTTTGTTTGAACTGAGAACTCACCTCAGACCCGAGAACGACAGGAAGTGTCTTCTTCCCGTGGAGAATATCCGAGGTGTTTGGTTTTCCAGTCTTTTTCTCAGAACCCCAAATACCCAGGATGTCGTCGCGCGCCTGGAATGCTCTTCCGATCAGCATGCCAAATTCATGCAGTGAGTCGGCCATCTTACAATCAACTCCAGATGCAAGCGCGCCCAGCCGAAAACTTTCAGCAATCAAACTGCCGGTTTTCAGGTCCACAACTTCCCAGTAAGCAGCGGGGTTGATCATTGTCGCGTGCTGGAACTCAATGTCGCGTGCTTGACCTTTGGTCAGGTCAAGCAATGTCTTCGACAGATAGCGATGATACAGGAATGATTTTTCTCTGGACAGAGACTGATCACATAACCGATAAAAGGCAGCTCCGATCATGGCGTCACCCGCGTTAATTGCCTGGGCAATCCCATATTCCTTCCAGGCAGTTGGTCTCCCGTGCCTGAATGGATCATCATCCTCAATATCGTCGTGGATGAGAGAGAAGTTATGAATTAACTCAATCGCTGTCGCCTGCGCAAAACAATTCTTCCTCGCCCCTCCCAGGGCTTCGCAGGTCTTGATAAGGAAGATTGGTCGGACCATTTTACCCGGCATGGCGCCAGGCAGATCCCACCCGAAATGATAACGAATGATCTGCCTGCAAATGGAATCATGGCTTTCAAACGAATCGTCAATGCTTCTTTCGAGATCCCTTCGAATCTCTTTCCTGATCTGGTCTACTCCCTTAACCATATCCATTATCCAGTTGCCTGAATCTTACCGGCTAGTGCTTTCAGAGTAGACGCTCCTGAGGCGAACATTGCGATTTTCAATTCCGCGGCGATACGGTT
This sequence comes from uncultured Anaerolineaceae bacterium, assembly GCA_964498605.1. Taxonomy (GTDB): domain Bacteria; phylum Chloroflexota; class Anaerolineae; order Anaerolineales; family Anaerolineaceae; genus JBGQAS01. The sequence goes on from CAZCHK010000022.1 coordinate 26,793, forward strand.
CAGTGACTTGATGACCTCCTCTGAAGAAACCACCGCGGGACTTAATAATTTTCTCGCAAAACCACCCAGGTCAGCACCTAAAGCGATGCTCTTTGCCAGGTCAATTCCATTTCGCAGACCACCTGAGGCAATTAACGGGATGTCCTGATGAGCCTTTCGGATGCTGATGATCGCTTCTACCGCGGTCAAACCCCATTCTTTGAATGACGAAGCGATTTCCGCTTCTTCAGGTCGTGTTGTTCGGTACTTCTCCACTTCGGACCAGGATGTGCCACCCGCTCCAGCCACGTCAATCGCGGAGATTCCACAATCCAGCAGCTTGTCCGCCACGTCTGCCGAGATTCCCCAGCCCACTTCTTTTGCCATGACCGGTACTCCCACATGCATGCATAAATGCTTCAATTTTGGAAGCAGATCTTTGAAATTTGTGTCCCCCTCGGGTTGAAGGGCTTCCTGTAATGGATTGAAGTGCAGGATCAGCCCGTCCGCTTCCACTTCTGCAACCAGCCGCATGCAGTCTTCAGCGGACAGCCCGTAATTTAATTGAACAATACCAACATTCGCGAATAAGAGCACATCAGGCGCGACATCCCTCACCTGAAAACTATCCATGCTTCCCGGATCTTCCGAGGCGACGCGCATAGAACCCAGCCCCATCGCGCAGCCAATATTTTGCGCAGCCCGGGCGAGGTTTCGGTTTATTTTCATCCCTTCATCGGTGCCCCCTGTCATAGACGAGATCATCAATGGCACTTTTAATTCACGGTTCAAAAATAATGCCCGCGTATCAATGTCCGTCAATGATAATTCGGGCAATGCACAGTGGGCCAATCGGAAATCATCGAAGCCGCTGCGTAACCCGGATCGGACATCGCGTGTTAAACAAATATCGATATGGTCTTTTTTTCTGGATTGAGTGCTCATGATGACCTCTACCTTGAAGTATACCGTTCTCTTCTCAATCTTGACATATCGGTGAGGAAAGTTACAATTCAAACAGGAATCTATACAGGAGGCAGTGAATGGCAAACGTTCTCGATGATGTAAAAGCAGTGATTGCGGATGTGCTGAAAATCGACACGAAAGACGTAAAACCAGAAACGCGGTTTATTGAAGATTTGAAAGCCGATTCCATGGATCAGTTTTTTCTTATCGATGGTTTTTGTGAGAAGTTTGAGTTGACGATTTCGGACGATGACGCTCGCGCGATCAAATCCGTCGCGGATGTCGTCCATTACGTAGAATCACACAAGAAGTAGTTGTTTTCTCAAGATAAAAGCGCAGAAAATTGTGAACTGCGCTTTTTTTTATATTAATTCCGCGATTTCTTCGGGGTGGCGACCGACCCTTATCCCAACGTCATTGAGCGCTTTGATTTTGCTCTCCGCGGTTCCCGTGTTCCCTTCAATTATTGCGCCAGCATGCCCCATTCGTTTGCCAGGCGGCGCGGTTTGCCCCGCGATAAACGCAACGACTGGTTTCGACATTCTTGATGAGATGAACTCAGCAGCCTTTTCCTCATCATTACCGCCAATTTCCCCGATCATGATAATCGAGCCCGTGTGAGGATCATTTTCGAACAGCGCCAGGATGTCAATGAAGTTGCTTCCGTTTACTGGATCGCCCCCGATTCCCACGCATGTGCTGACGCCTTTTCTTCTGCTTTTCAGAGCAAAAAGAACTTCATAGGTCAAAGTACCCGAACGGGATACAACTCCTATCTCCCCGGATCTAACAATGTTCCCGGGTATGATGCCGACTTTACTCTTTCCAGGAGAGATGATCCCTGGACAATTCGGTCCAATCAGGGTGATGTTATGCTGCTGGTAGTAGGTTTTCACCTTTAACATATCCTGGATAGGAACACCTTCGGTGATACAAACAACGAGCTTGATGCCCGCGTCTGCAGCCTCGTACATGGCATCCGCTGCAGCTTTTGCCGGAACAAATATGACGGATGTGTCCGCGCCGGTAGCCTCAACAGCCAGCTTGGCGGAATCAAACACCGCCACCTTGCCATCGAGCACCCATTCCCCACCCTTGCCAGGCGTCACCCCTCCGACAATTTTGGTGCCGTACTCAACCATCAATGAAGCGTGAAACAAGCCCTCGTGCCCGGTGATGCCCTGGACGATCACCCTGGTGGTTTTATCGATCAGGATGCTCAATAGTTGTCTCCTTGCTCAGCTCGACAGATTTCAGCGCGGCTTCTGTCAGCGTGTCCGCGGTCAGGAAATTTGCGTCCGCCAGAAGTTTTAATCCTTCCTCAGCGTTTGTTCCCACCAATCGAATCACGATCGGAATATTGGACTTGCTGGAACCCAGTGCAGAAATGATCCCGTTTGCGACTTCATCACAGCGGGTGATTCCGCCAAAAATGTTGATCAGGACTGTCCGTACTCTTTGATCCAATAAGATGATGCGCAGCGCAGCGCTCACCTTCTCGGAGCTGGCTCCGCCGCCGATATCCAGAAAATTCGCCGGAGTGCCGCCATAAAGCTTGATGATGTCCATTGTCGCCATTGCCAATCCTGCTCCGTTGACCAGGCACCCGATCTCGCCATCAAGTTTGATAAAAGAAAGGCCGTATTTTCTTGCTTCAAGTTCAGCGGGAGCCTCAATATCAAGGTCACGCATCTCTGCCAGATCCGCGTGCCTGAAGAGAGCGTTGTCATCCAGGATCATTTTTCCATCCAGGGCAATTAATCGTTCATTCGCGGTGATGACCAGCGGATTTATTTCAGCAAGCGTCGCGTCTGTCTGCTGATAACACTCCCACAAACCGTGACAAATGCTCACAAACTGATTCCACATCGGTTTGGGGACATCCAAACTCACCGCCAGGTCTCGAGCCTGATAATCTCGCAGGCCCAGCAACGGATCGACGATAACCCGGATGATCTTGTCAGGTGTTTCCAGTGCCACCTGCTCAATATCGATTCCGCCGGCAGCCGAAGCGATGATAATGGGTTTCCGGATTCCGCGATCATTGGTGATCGCCAGGTAGATCTCTCTTTCAAACGCAATGGCTTCATCCACAAGGACACGCCGGACCGGCAAACCCTTCAGATCCATGCCGAGGATCATCGTTGCCAGGTTTTCAGCCTCCTCGGAATTTTTCGCCAGGCGAATCCCTCCTGCTTTTCCCCTCCCTCCTACCAAGACCTGAGCTTTTACCACCACCCTTTGCCCTAATTCATTCGCAATCTGCTTTACTTCCGACGCGCTGTTGGCGACCTTCCCCCGTGGAATTGGAATTCCGAATTTTGAAAACAAGTATTTTGATTGATATTCGTGAAGTTTCATTAATTCATTCACCCTGCGAAAGCAAGCGCATTATACCATGTGGATCTCTTTGAAAAAAAATACCCACCGGGAGGTGGGTATTCTCTGAGCTGTTTGTTAGCTTTTCAGGAATTCTTCAAGCGAATTTTTGCTGATCCGATAGGCGGCTCCAACTTTTTTCGCTTTCAGCTGGCCTTCTTTGATCGCCGCAAGCACGTCCTCCTCTGATACTTTCAGAACAGAAGCTGCTTCGGAAGGGGTCATTACATCAGGTATGCCTGCCGCAGGCTGCAAAGAACCGCCCTGTGATTGGTTCTGCTGGTTCATGCCGCTCAGCGACTGGCTGAGGACATTGCCAATCCCCATCCCGGCACCGATGCCCGCCGTAAGCCCTGCGCCGCCCGAAGGATTCTGGGCTGCATCCCGCATGGCGTCCGCTGCCTGCAGCTGGGTGTACACGTTCATATCCAGCATACCCATGGCGCGCAGCTCTTCCGCGGATTTTTCTGAAGGCTTCAGGTTGCCGATATAGAAAGATTTCAATGTCAGTCCAATTGCCTTGAAGTCATCCTGAGCTTTTGCTCGTATCGCGGCTCCAAGTTCCTCGGTCAGACCAATCATCTCCAGAACATTACTCTTCGCTCCGGTTTCACCAAGCACATCCTGAAGCTTGGACAAGAGCATTGTGCGCAGGCGATTTTCGATATCAGATGTTCGGAAAATTCCCTGTGCGCCAACGATCTGCGTGACAAATTGCTGCACGTCCGCTACCTGAAAGCTGTAGGAACCAAATCCCTGCAGTAATGCAATCCCCAGACCCACACCGGTATTCTTCACGATAATGGGCTGCGGGGTCCCCCACTTCCGATCTGCAAATTCCTTCACGGACACGTAGTAGACTTCGGCAGTGAAGGGAGTTCTGTCGTTGAACGCCTTTCCCACAAAATCGATCAGGTAAGGGATGTTCGCGGTCGTGATCGTGTGCCGGCCAGGTCCGAACGAGTCCAGGGCTTTTCCGTCCCTGAAGAAGACTGCCTTTTGGCTTTCCCGCACGATCACCTGGGAACCAATCCGCAGGTCCGCCACGCCCTGTTCCGGGAAGCGGTGTACGATCTCATCCGTCATCTCGCTCGGGTATTCGACAACATCAAAAATTCTTGCCATTTTTCGCTCCTAATCTCTAGTTTTCTCTTTTACGGGATGGTAGGTGTCGAAGAAGGTGGTTCTTCCTCATTAACCGCCGTTGAAGGAGGACCTGGGAGGTCTGCAGGGGGTAAGGAAGGCGGTTCCGCGGGAGGTTGAGTTGTCTCAGCGGCTGGTGGCGTGCTATCCGCGACTGGAGCAGCTCCGTAGCTGCCCAGAATAACCTCCGTTCGTTTGTTCAGCGCGTCCACGCAGCTCTGACTGATCGAAACCAGATTGCGAATGGATGCCGGCAGACCATCGGTTCCGATGGACACTTCGATGTTATCCACCGCCCGGCCAACTTCATCCACCGCGTTCAACAGAGCAAGATCGTACTGGTACACATGAGCCAGTTCCTCTTCGTTAACCTTGATGGCGTCGAACAAACCAGCATAACCGTACGCAGCGGTCCTGATGCGATCAATGAACTGCCGGATCTTGATCGCGCCTCTCTCGACATCATCAATGTACTTGATCTCACCCTGGTTGACCAGGTCGGTTTGCAGAGATGAAATCCTCTGCCATAGAAGTTCAAACCGATCCGCAAGCGTCTCTCTCAGTAATTTGTCAGCAGAACGGCGGTTTTCACGTTCAATGTAACCTTTGAAGCCTGGGACCTTGCTCAGTAATTTCTTGAAGAAATCCTGTTCGCCAGTGACTCGATCGAATAAGTCATTCATTCTCAATCCTCCTTGTTTGATTGAAGTTCTCAGTAAGATTATAGCTTTTTATCATATGGATGACAACTGCCTGTACTCGTTCAATACATATGAGACTTTTGCGAGATCATCTGCGGGTGATACTTCTGAATATACTCTGCCGGGGTGAGATAGTCCAGAGCCTGGTGGGGAC
>CAZCHK010000023.1:0-32091 GCA_964498605.1 uncultured Anaerolineaceae bacterium
CACCGTCAGAGTGCCCTCCGCGCCAACGTTCAGCGAGTTGTAGGGACCGCCCACACCGATCGGCGGGGAACCATAGGTCTGGGTGTTGTAGGCAACACCGATGATGATGTCGTCCGGAAGAGTGATGTTCAGGCTACCAAAGTCAAAAGTGATGTTGAAGGCGTAACCGTTGTAGCAGATCCCGTCGCCTGCCCGCCAGGCAGTACCTCCCGCACAGGTGGGATCCGCTTCTGGCCGCCACGGAATCAGGAAGGTCTGGGTGCGGGTGGCAATGAGCGACCCCACTGTGTTCAGTGGTGAGCCGGGAACAGCGTTGTATATATTGAGTGTGATTGGATGGGTCCAACCCACCACGTCCATGGCAGGATAAGTTGAATGCAGAGCCCAGGTACTCAAGGTGACGGTGACCGTGTCAAGGTTGCGATTCGTGCTGAAAAGATGAATGTAATCACCGAATTCAGAGGTCTGGGTTGCCTGGAAGCCAAGGCTTGTCATATTGGGCGGCAGCGTGTCGGGGATCGCGTCATAGATAATGGGTACTTCAGCGCTGACCTGGCGCGCGGGAATCATTACGCTGAGCAGCAACAGTATTAACACGACAGACAGAAACCTGACAAATACACGTTTGAGATTGGACATCCGAATTTCCTCCTGTGCCTGTGTTGAACAGGCAGTATTATTGGAGCCCGGTGATTTTGGATCATCCCCCGAACATCTTTTTCATTATACTTCTTAATTAATTAATTAAATGAATTCGTAAATAATGATGTAGTATTGAAACAAAGGCATAGCTCATTGTGATAGTAAATGCAGCATTGAAAACGCGGATGGAATATGCCATACTGGTTGTATAAAAAAAGAAAGAGAGGTAACCAGACATGTCAATCGCGCGAATTACAGAGATCAAAGCCTCCAGCCCGGTAAGTTTCGACGACGCCATCAAGGCAGGTATCGCCCGGGCCAATAAAACCCTCACGAACATCAAAGGCGCCTGGATCAAGGATTTCGAGCTGGGGGTGGATGAAAAAGGCGAGGTCTCGGAATACAAAGTGTTAATGAAGGTCACCTTTGTTCTCGACGATTAAGATTCAGTCGATACTCCGTTGGTTTTCATTAACAATCATTGCACGTCTGCTCATTCAGACCAGACGCCTTTTTGGCTTTCAATCATCACAAGGAGGAAATGTCTTATAATGTGATGAAATCAGGAGTTTCCATGTTGATTTCATCTGTTTTTTCCATCAAACGTCTCTTTGCGATGCTGCTGGTACTGCCCTTCCTTCTGTCAGCGTGCTTCCCCACATTCTCTACCGGAACGGATCTGGAGAATCTGGATTACACGCTCATTGCGCCAACAGCGGTGAAGGCCGGCGAAAGCTATTTCATCACATTCGAGATCCGCAACCCGGGCAGCCAGTCGATCCTGGTGGACGCAGTGCGCCTCCCGCGGACGCTGCTGGAAGGCTCGGTCATTTCCAGTGTCAACCCGGCCAGCACAGGCACGACAGAGGGTTACACACAGAACGCCTACGGCTTCACGCTCATCCTGGCTCCGGGCGAGAGTGCGACCGTGGTCTTCTCGATGCAGGCAGTAACCCCCGGTTCCTATTCGGGCAGCGTCAGCGTGGCAATGGGTGATGAGCACGAAGACAAGAACATCTCGGTGACAGTTGGCTCAGATGGAACAAGCAGTTCATCCAGCGGTGGTACGACCGGCCTGGCAGATAACCAGACGGTGCCGATCCTGGGGGCGAATATGCCCACCACGGGAGACAAGATACCTTACATGGGGGTGGTGCAGATCCTGGCGCGCATCCGCATATCAGGCGAAGTGATCGACGGCTGGACCGGTTCGGGGACGATCATCAGCCCGGATGGGCTGATCCTGACCAACGCGCATGTTGCCTACGATACCAGCTACCAGATCGAGCAGCTGGTTATCAGGATGACCGAGGAGCAAGATGCCCCTCCTGTGGACCGCTACCTGGCAAAGGTTATCCAGGTGGATACCGACCTGGACCTGGCGGTGCTGTACATCGCCAGTGATCTTAATGGCTACACGGTTGACCACGCCAGCCTCAACCTGCCAGCGGTTCCGCTGGGTGATTCGAACACGCTGCAGCTGGGTGACCAGATCACCATTCTGGGCTACCCGGGTATCGGCGGCGAGACGATCACGCTGACAAGGGGGGAGGTGTCGGGCTTTACAGCGGAAACTGGATACGGCAACCGCGCTTTTATAAAAACATCCGCGACCATCGCGGGCGGCAACAGCGGCGGGCTGGCGGTGAACGAATCCGGGCAGCTGGTCGGCGTGCCCACGCAGGTAGGCGCCGGGGACGACAGCGATATCGTGGACTGCCGACCCTTAGCGGATACCAACCGCGACGGGTACATTGATGACTACGACGCGTGCATTCCGATCGGCGGGTACATCAATGCGCTGCGCCCGATCGCGCTGGCCATGCCGTTAATCGACGCGGCGCGGTCCGGGCAGATGAACGTGACTGCGGAGAATGCACCGATGGGCTCCAGCTTTGCACCCAGCGGGCAGACCATTTACCAGGACAACTTCTCCGACCCGGACAGTGGCTGGTGGGTGGAGGAATATGATGAAGGGTATTACCGATACAACAATGGCCGCTACGAAGTAGCTGTTTTTCCAGAACAGTATTACTTTTATGATTATGTTCCCGATGAATTCCAGGACGTCCAGATCAGCGTCGATTATGCTTTTATCCAGCCAACCGGAGAGGGAGAAGCTGCCGTTGTCTGCAATTACCAGGACGATCAAAATTTCGTGATCCTGCTGATCAGCGAGGATGGTTACTACGCGATCTACAAACTTTACAACGATGAATGGTCCGCGCTGGTTGATTACACCTACACCGATCTGATCGATCTGGGCGCGCCCGGGACGATCACGGCAACCTGCGCAGACGGGAAGTACTCACTGGCGAACAACAACGTGCTGCTGGTGGAGGTGACGGATACGACATTCGCTTCTGGTGCGGTGGGGTTGATGGCTTCGACATACAACACACCAAACTTGATCGTGGCATTCGATAACTTTATCGTTCGGCAGAAATGAGCGTTAACGGGTGGATGGAAAATCCGCCCGTTCTTTTTTGGAACAAAGAGCACGCCTCTGGCGTCTTATAGGAGTGGAGGCTGTTATGGAAAAGATGTGGTTGTTGGTGATGGTAGGTTTGACTGCGCTGAGCCTGGCAGCGTGCGAGAGCGGGGTGACCCGCGTCGGTGCGGGGCAGGCTGGTGGCAGTGTGGAGCTGGAAGTAGGCGATACGCTTGTTGTAGAGCTGGCAGGCAACCCCACCACCGGTTACAACTGGCAGGTGGAGGAGATCAACCCTCTAGTGCTGGAGCAGGTGGGCGAGGTGGAGTTCAAGTCTGATAATGCCATGCTCGTCGGCAGCGGCGGCGTGGTAAGGCTGACCTTCCGCGCGATGGAGGCTGGCAACAGCCCACTGGCGCTGGTGTACCTGCGTTCGTGGGAGGAGGGAGTGGAGCCGCTCGAGGTATTCAGCCTGGACGTGGTTATCAAGTAGAAGCAGGATCGTTCATTACCCAGGGCAGGTGTACACCTGCCCTGGAGTTTAATTCAACTTAGGTTCCAGATCGAGACTCATGGCAAGACCGCACTTGGAATCAGGCTCATACAGAGGCATGGGCTCAAATCCCAACGATGCGCACAGGCGCACTGCCGCGACCTGCTTTTCGGGTGAGTAGATCTCCATCACGATCCTGCTGTAGCCGTGCTCACGGGCGTGACGGATAAGCCGCGCAGTGATGTCCCTGCTGATGCCCAGGCCGCGGTGTTCCTTAAGCAGCCAAAGGCGTTTGAGTTCGCAGGTTTGTCCGTCTCGCGGCACGATCCCGCCGGTGCCAATGATATGGTCGCCAACCAGCGCCCCCAGGAACACCCCGCCGGGCTCAAAGTAATGCGCCTGCAGGTCGCCGAAATCCTCCAGCTCGTTACTCGCCTCAACATCCTTCAGTGACACGTTCCAGATTTCCTTCAACACGCTCTCCATTACAAAAGGAGCCTGCCGGGTTTGATTGAGCCGGATGGGCTGAATGGAACAGCGCTCAGTCATCCGCCAGGAGTTCTTTCACGCGCAGCCTGGCGCGCTGGAAGGCGTCCAGTGAACCCTGTTCCTGCCAGGCGCGCAGGGACCGGCGCTCGATCAACGGGGAAGGCAAATACTGTTCACTGCGGAAAAGACTGCGCGTTTCCTGCAGCTTGAGGAATTCCCCGCACAGACCGGTCTGCTGGAAGGCGCCGAGGGCGAGTGTTTCCTGCGGGGTGCCGATGCCCTGTCGCAGGCGTTGAATCGAGGCGATGGCTTCGGCGTCCAGCACCAGCTTTTCCAAACTGAAGCAGTTGAGCGAGTCGAGCATACCCGCGCCGGAGATGAGATTGATGCCCGCCTGCGTTCCGACCAGGGCGGTGAGGGCGGATTCGATCCCGGACTGCGCGTCGATCAGTTTGGAATCACTGGCGCACAAATAGGTATGGGTGGGCAAATTGAGGCCACGCCCGACCTGGGCGAAGCCCGTGCCGATCATAGCGGTCTCCATAGCGCCCATGGGGGCAGAGCCACTGTGCATATCGAAGATGGCGGGGGCGCCTCCCCACACGATCGGCGCGCCGGGGGCCGCCAGCTGGTGGATGGCAATGCCGGCGAGGTTTTCGGCGGCGTGCTGTACGATGGCTCCGATCAGCGTGACCGGGGCGGTGGCACCCGCCAGCGGCATAGAGACCATTTCCACCGGGACGCCGGAGCGGCCAAGCAGGATCAGGCAGCGGCAGGCAAAATCCGTCCAGTGCAGCGGGGGCGAGGGGCACACGTCAAAAACAGCGCGTGGTTTGGAGCGCAGCGCAGACGCGCCTCCGCATTCAGCGCGCAGAAAGTCGATCATGGGCTGGATACCGGCGGGGGAGAAAGCGCCCGTGACGACGGGTTTTTCAGAGTGCTGCAGCACCAGGCGCAGGCGGTGCAGGTCTCCGGATTCGGCGGGAGCCTCGTGGCAGACTACGGCGGTGGACTGGGCGGCGAACTGGGGCAGCTTCTCGGTCAGCCTGACGATATTGACGAGATCAGTGGAGGTGGCATTGCGGTGCTGGAGCGTTTCGGGATCGAGGATGTGCGGCGCGCAGGAGCCGGGATCATATTGCGTATAGCCACCGTTATATTGTAGAGCAGGGTGACCGGAGCGGTTAAACAGGGAGAAAGAAGACGGGACACTGGCAAGACAGGCGCGGATGAGCTTTTCAGGCAGGAAGGCGGTCTCGTTCTCCACGCGCGCACCGGCGGAGCGGAGCAGACTGCGGGATTCATCGTCAGAGACGCGTACGCCCATGGATCCCAGAAGCTGGAAGGCTTCTGCGAGGACGCGTTCAAGCAGAGCAGGGGAGAGCAGGGTGAGGAGTTCGGTCATGTTGGTCCTTAGGATTGAATAATTCTAACCGATGAAAAATTGTGGAATGAAACGATCAACGATCCGGGTAATTTATTAGAAACAAAAGAACACTCGCGAAATGTGAACTGAAGTGCAACGGTGTCATCGGGGTAAAGCGAGGTATTGGTTACAGGATGATGAAGGATCGATAATGCCCAGAATGATTTGTTAAAAAAGTACTCCATGGGCATACGTGCGTGTGGGTAAACAGGTGGATTGGAGACGTTTCATAAAAAATTTTTGGACGCAGCATCATTGCAGGCAAAGCCGCGATAAAGCCAATCGCGATCCACAGGGCAAACTTCCGACGCTACCGGAAGCAAGGTTTGCTTGTTAAGGTGTATATGTAAATATCAGCGGGATCGCAATGTCTCCAGGCACCATGATCGTGAACGCGTCCGTGGAGAAATTTCCGAAGTGCTTGCAGTTGGCGTCCATGATCGGGCTGGTGCAAAGAATACCGACAATCTCGATCGTCCAGGGACCGGTCGTGTCATCCGGCAGGTAGGCGTAGAATTTTCCCTCGCTGTCTGAATAGATGTCCGTGCGCACATCCTCCGACCCGTTGCCTTTCATTACCGCCAGGTTCACTCCTGGAATCGGCTGCTGATTCTGATCGACGATCCTGCCCGTGATCGTTAACGCGTTGGTCGGCAGGAACAGGGGGATGTCCTGCAGTGATCCGTGATAGGTGATAAAGCTGCTTGAGACCCAGCCAACCTGGTTGGCTTCGTCTCTTGCCAGCAGCCAGTCGTCCCCTGGTGAACGCCCCAGGATCCACAGCAGCGATCCTTTAATGACCCTTTTGACGATCTCGAACACAGATCCCGGCCCTGAGCGCATATTCAGCACCTCCACAGAGACTTCGACCTGTTTTTGCGCGTACACCTGCAGTGTTTCCGTGGGGGCGATTGTCGGGGTCAGGGTGGGTTCGGGTGTGTTCGTCGGCGGAATGCTGGTTTCAACCAGTGGGGGGAGCGTCGGCAAAAGCTCCGCCGTGGGAGTGTTTGTTAAGCCTGTGGGCAGGCCGCAGGATGCCAGGGTAAAAGAAACAAGCACACAACATACAACCTCAAGATTTTTATTCATGACGACTCCTCTACTCCCAGACAATTTTTCCAAGGTTCTTAAGTGCACATACAAATTGCAGGTTTCGGTGTGTATTTCACCGCATAACATTATAGTCCGAGACAAGCGCATCAACGGTACCACTTGTCGTTTAACCTGTTTGTCCGCGCTAACATCGATAGAATGAGCTCCACACGAGTAACCAACGGTGATCATCACCCGCTAAGGTAGAGTAGTCAAGGCTAAAACCGCTTTCCAGCGTGCTGTTGGTTGAACACACAGGCGCAAGATGCTCATGCCGGGATTCACAGCACACATTTTCGTCCGGAGTATAAATTTTTATTTGCTGGCCGACTCCTGCTTCGCGATGATGCGCTTCAGCTCCTGCACCAGCTTTGGCTCCAGCGGATCAGGCTTGTGCGTGGCGATGATCTCGCGGGCGCGCTGCCTGGCGGTGTCGACAGCACCGTCCTTCTTCTCCGCCCACTGCTCGTAGGGTCGACGGTCCATCAGGTGCGGCAGCCACAGGGAGCGCATGTGCGCACGGGTGTGCTTCTGCGCCAGGAAGTTCCCCCCGGGTCCTACCGCGCGGATCACTTCCAGCGCCAGGTCTTCATCATCTACAGGGATGCCCTTGAGCATGCCGCGCAGGATGGAGTAGATCTCGCAGTCCATGACCATCTGTTCGTAGGAGAGGATGCGCGAGCCGTGCAGCAGACCGCACCCCAGAAGCATGTCCGCGCCGGAGGCGGACGCCATGAAGGACGAGAAGGAGTTATCCACGGCCGCCTGCCAGTCGGGCAGTTTGGCGCCGGTGGCAAAGGAGCCCATGGAGAGAGGAACATTGTAGAAATCAGCCAGCTGGTTCGTGGCAGCGCCGAAGAGGTAGTCCTCCGCGCCGCCGCCGGTGTAGGCGCCAGTGCGCAAATCCATGACGGTCTGGGCGGCGGCGTAGAAGACCGGTGCGCCGGGGTGCGCCATCTGGATGAGGGCAAGCGCGGCGATCACCTCCGCGTTACCCACCACCAGGTTGCCGGCCGGCGTGGCGGGTCCGGTGGAAGCGCAGGAGGCCATGGTCATGTAACCGACGGGCAGACCGTACTCGGCAGCGATCAAGCCGGCCTCCAGGCTGCCGGGGTCGTGCGCCAGCGGGCTGAGGGTGCACTGCATAATGGAGAGGAGGGGGCGCTGGCGAAGAGCATCGCTGCCTCCGGCGATGGCGGAAGCCATCTCAGCGGCAGAGTGCATCTCACCCGGGTGCAGCAGGCTCTCGGTCTGCAAGTGTTTGGTGGTGCTGTTCCAGGCAGCTTCCAGCTCGTGCAGGCCGCGCGAACCAGACGGACAGTCCTGGGCGGAGACCATTGCCCACCAGAAGCCGACCTCTTCCAGCGCGTCCGCTACCAGCGCGGAGCGGGCAACATCGGCCTTGGAGGAGCGCTGCAAGGTACCGGACTCAAGGTCCATCACCTGCACACCGCAGCCGTCCGTGCCGAGGAAAATGTGTTTGCCGTCCAATTTCAGGTCCTGTGTCGTGTCACGGGCAGCCAGCGTGTAAACCGGCGGTGCGTACTTGAGCGCGTCCATGAGGACCTTGGCAGGTATTTTTGCGACGCTTGTCTGGCGATCGATCGCCGCGCCGTGAGATTCGAGGATCTCAAGAGCGCGGGGGAGGGGAAATTTTACACCGACATTCTCGATGATATCCAGTGTGGCGCTGTGGATGCGCTCAAGATCGGCTCGGGAAAGCACCTCAAGTTGAAACCGCGGATTGGCGATCGGGTTGATCGGGACACTCATGGAACCTCTTTCACTTTGTATTTAACATCGATCGGTTGCCTTGATGATGGTGGGTAGATAAGTATTATTTCCCTAGCAACTCTTTGACCAGCTCGACTGCACCGATGGCGTCTTCGCTGTAGCCATCCGCGCCGATCTCATCCGCCCATGAGCGGGTGACGGGAGCGCCGCCGACGATCACTTTCACTTTCGGGCGCATGCCCAGGTCCTCCAGCACCTCGATGACATTGCGCTGCCCGGACATAGTTGTGGTGAGCAGTGCGGAAACACCGATCACATCCGCGTTGACTTCGCGGGCTTTATCGGCGAACTTCTCGTAGGGGACGTCAATTCCCAGGTCGTACACCTCGAACCCATTGGCGGAGAGCAGCGTGCCGACCAGCGACTTGCCGATCTCGTGCACATCGCCTTTGACCGTGCCGAGGATGACGCGGCCAAGCGTCTGGCGCTCCAACCCGCGTCTTTTGATCTCCGGCTCGAAGATGGCGTTGGCTTTCTTCATCGCTTCGGCTGCCAGGACGACATCCGGCAGGAAGAGCTGCCCGTTCCCGAACTGCCTGCCGACCTCCTGCATACCGGGCAGGTAACCCTCGCTGACGGCCTGCATGGGGTCGATGCCCCGGGAAAGCGCTTCGCGGGCAAGCCCTATAGCGGCATCCGGGTCGCCGTCGAGGACAGATTGGGTCATTTTGGGGAACAGGTCAGACATGATGATCTCCTTGGGTGGATGAATGCCACAATTATACAGGTTGTGGCGCAAGGGGCGAAGCATGAATAAATGTTTTAATGGAAGATACGATACGGTTTTCCGGAAAGGGAGAGGTAGTGGCTGTGAAGGTTGACGGCCAGGCAGGAGTGCACGGGGATGACGACGAGCAGGTCGCCGACGCGGATTGATGTCATCACCTCGGGGGTGACATGAACAATGCCGTGCTCCTGGGACAGCGCCTGGACATGACAATCGGGCAGGATGGCGCCCCAGCCTTGGGTGGACGGAAGGGCGACCAGACCGTATGACAGTCCATTCTCCCACGACAACGCTTCTTTGGAGAGATGCACTGCGCCGCCGTGAATAACGACCTGGCTGCGCTCCGGGTGCAGGGCAACGATCGGGCAGGCGACAGCTGCGGCGATGTCCTCCTCGCGGCAGGAACCGATGGCGAGCTGCGACGCGTCATACAGGACGAAATTTCCAGGGCGCAGCTCGTCCACTCCGGAGAGGTCATCGACCAGCGAGCAGGAGGGCGTGTCACCCCAGGAGATCTGTGATGATGGATATCCAGCAGCGGTCAGCGCCTGCTTGCACTCGAGCAGGCGGGTGAGCGCGCTGGTGTAGATACGCTGCACCTCCTGAGCGCCGCAGGCGTGATAGGTCTGCCCGGCGTGGGTGAGGATGCCGCGGAAGGTCAGCCCGGGCAGGGACGACAGCTTTCCTGCCAGGCGCAAGATCGAAGTGTTGTCCTCCACCGGGATGCCGGTGCGGTGAGCGCCAACATCCACCTTGATCCAGGCAGAAAGAGGGACGCGC
Organism: uncultured Anaerolineaceae bacterium; assembly: GCA_964498605.1. GTDB lineage: Bacteria > Chloroflexota > Anaerolineae > Anaerolineales > Anaerolineaceae > JBGQAS01. The sequence goes on from CAZCHK010000023.1 coordinate 9,875, forward strand.
ATGCCGGACAAAAGAGTTTCCACACCGGCGCTATGCTCAAGCAGGATCTCGAGGTGAACACGACGGGCGAGGCGATTGATGACGGGCAGTTCGCGGGGGTTGAGGGGGAATGCGATGGTGATGTCACGCCAACCGGCCCGGGCGAAATACTCCGCCATACTTACAGATGAAACGGTGATACCCGTCACCCCCTGCGCGCGGAACCACGGGCTGAAGCCAGCCGATTGGTGTGTCTTGAAATGGGGGCGGAAGCGCACGCGGTTGAGGCTGGCTTTCTCCGCCATGCGCTGGATGTTGCGCGCTGCGCGGGACTCGTCCAGAAGCAGCGTCGGACGGGTGATCTTTTCAAACACGGAATGGTGCGGGGGCATGACTTAATCATAACCCTGAAAGACATGATGTGGAATGATTTTTCCCCGCGAGCTTTTCCTAAAGCAGAGGGAGAGAACCAGCCTGCAGGCGCGAGGGCAGGGAGAGTAAATTTCTTTAAAGAAAAAACCCGGGGTTGAGCCCGGGTTTTGATGGCAACAGGACATGGATGACCTTACGGTGTATACGTGACCTCGTTGGAATAGATGGAGCAGCTTCCTTGTGAAGAAATGTATTTGCATACGCGCACATAGTACGGTGTTCCCGCCACCAGGTCAGTGATCGTGCCGCTGGTGGAGCCGGGGCTGTAGTATCCCGCGCTGCTGCCTGGATAGATCGGCGAGGGTGAGGTGCTCCAGACCAGTTTGAAGCCATCCGGAAAATCGCCCGTGGTCGTCCAGTACACTGTGGCGCTGGCACCCCCCGCTGTATTGAAGATCGATACCGGCGAACCGCCAATGCCGGCAATTGGGTTGATGCTTGTGATGGTGATGGTGGATGTATCCGGTGTAGGTTCGGGAGGTGGCGCGGAGAATGTGAAAGTGTATACATTGCTGTACACACCGCAGCCGCTGCCAGTGTACTCACACACGCGGTAGTAGTAGGTATGCCCGGGATCACCGTACACCTTGGCGTAAGTCACGGAGGGGTCGGAGATGTACACATAGGAGTCACCCGGATAAACTGGCGTGGGATTGGTCTCCGAGTAGGCGATCTTGTATCCATTGGGGAAGTAGCCGACCGGAGTCCAGAAGATCTTGGCGGTGCCGGAGCTGATCTCAGTCATACCGGTGATGGTGAGAGAATTGTTGACCGGGGCGGTATTGGCGAACGTGAATTCGCGGGTGTCGCTGTAGAACTTGCACATGCCATCCAGGTACTGGCAGATGCGGAAGTAGTACTTCTGCCCGGGAGTACCGGTGACATACGTGCTGCGCGCGGACGGGTCACTGACATACAGCCAGGTATCACCCGGGTAAACGGGGTAATAGTTGGAAGCTGACCAGACAATCTTGAAGCCGTTGGGGAAACTGCCCACGGCGTCCCAGTAGAAGATGGCCTTGCCGCTGGAGACATCATCGATGTCAATGATGGACAGGCTGCCCGTGGTAGGAGCGGAGGTCTTGGTAGGTGCTACGCTTACGGTCTTGGTGGGCACGGGCGCGGCCGCCAGGGTGATCTCGGCAGGCGAACTGTAGGGGTCACAGGCGCCATTCCAGTAGCGGCAGACGCGCAGGAAGTAGCGCTGCCCGGCTTCCAGGGCGAGTGTGGCGGAGCGCGCCGCGGGATCTGTGATGTACACCGACGAAGAGGTCGCCAGTTCGGGGGAATCATCGTACTTGTCGTAGATGACCTTGAACCCGCTGGAGAAATCGCCCACACCGTCCCATTTGACCGTGACACTGCCTAATCCATTGTCAACGACTTTGCTGATAAAAATGGTCGCAGCAAGGTTGGTTTTCTGTGTGGCAGTTGCAGCCACGATTTGAACCATTGCGTCAGAAGTAGTAGTTGGCTGCATGTTTTGTTGCTCGACCTGAAGAAGATCCGCAACCTGAGTGGCAGAGACAGCCGTGGCCGTGGCGTTATTGGAAATGGCGGTCAGGTTGACGGAAATCCGGGTGGGATCGGCGTAAATGTTCCCGGCTGTCTGCAGCGTACAGCCTGCAACGAGAAGCGCGGCAATGAAAAGGAATAAGTACTTGCGCATAATAAACCTCCTGCGGTTTGTACGTAGATTATACGCTGTCAACACTTAACAGCGACCTGACGGTTTCCCTTCAGATTTGTAAGGAGAAAGTAGGCGGCACCGAGTGCCCCAGGATAGACCCCCTCTTGACAGGCAATTAATAATAGAATATACTCTAAATAGAATCTAATTAGAGTATATTAAAAGAGGAAAAGTCTCATGACAGAAGCAGAGAAAATGACCATAAATGTCAGCGCGGTGGACCTGGGGAAGATTGACCTGCTGGTGCAGGAAGGACTGTATTCGAACCGCAGCGATTTCATTCGCACGGCCCTCAGGGGGCAGCTTGAAAAACACGCTTTCGAAGTGCAGCAATCCGTGGCGAGAAACACCTTTGCGATCGGGGTGATTGCCTACGACCGGAAGGATTTCGAGAAACTGCAGGAAAGAAACGAGCAGCTGGACATTCACATCATCGGGCTGCTGAACCTGTCCAGGGACATTCCGGCCGATCTGGCTTCAGAAGTGATCCGCAGCCTCAAGGTGCGCGGAGTGTTCAACGCCAGCGATGAGGTGAAGAAAGCCCTCGCGGACAGAACAGGATAATTGGTTTTTCCCACATACCTGATCATTGTGCCTGAGGAATTTCACAGGAAGAGGATCCGGGTGCCGAGGAATCCTGTTTTTTGGTGTCGATTCTATATATTTTTTCATTACCTTCGGTTTTTGACCCGTGACCTGGGACATGGATTAAGATAGGTCTCAGTTCACTTATGATAGGCTGGTTTGGCTGTTATCTTTGGCGCGAACAGAAACAGCGCCATGATTATTGAAAAAGTCTTATACAGGATCGTCAAGAGCATCATGTGGGTCTACATCCGCGTCATGCTGGGCGTGAATGTTGTTAAGAAAGCGTCCATACCCGGGGGAGCGCGCATTTTTGCCATCAACCATCCTTCCAACAGCGACGCGTTCTTCGTGGCGGGGATGCTGCCGACCCGATCGTACATCCTGATCACGGAAGAGGCCTTCAGGACGCGCATCGCCGGGGCGCTGCTGCGCAAGCTCGGGCACATCCCGGTCAAGGCGGGAACCGGGCCGGAGGTCGTCAACCGCGCGGTGGGACTGCTGCGGCAGGGAAAGACCGTGGTGGTTTTCCCGGAGGGCGAAAGAAGCCCGCTGGGAGGATTCGTCAGGCCGCACACGGGCGTGGCACGCCTGGCCTTGGCCAGCGGGGCGCCGGTGATTCCGGTAGGACTGCACATCAGAAATGAAAGGCTCACCGGGCGTGGTGAAGCGCGCGAACTCAAGGAGAAGCACAAGGGGTGGTACATCCGTGGTCCTTATTACGTGACCGTGGGCGAGCCGCTGCGCTTTCAGGGCGACGCGGAAGACCGCAGGCTGGTGCGCGACGTATCTAACACGGTGATGCACACCATTATCAAGCTGGCGGGAGAGAGCAAAGAGCGCATGGAGACAATCCCGATGGGGTGGTGGCTGCGCAGAACAATTCAAATCTAGATGGTGCACATGCGCAAGGATGATCGACCTGGTTAGCCAGGTCGATTTTAATAATCAAGCACACTTGTTGATCAGGAATCGTCGCACTGCTCCTTCAACACGACCACAAGCTGCCCCAGGTCCGTTACCGCTTCGATCAGGTCATTGGAATGGTAGATGGCTTTATGCACACAGCTTTCCTCGCATTGACCGCAGTAGGCGCAATTGGCGGGATAATGAACAAGACGGTAGCTGCCGCGTGACTTTTTCTCGAGCACGAGGGCTTTGGCCGGGCAATCCCTGGCACACAACCCGCATCCGACGCATTTTTCTGCCAGGAGCATGACGGCACCGCGGTGCTCTGGTGGAAGTTTGAGCGGAGTAGAGGGATAGGACACGGTCGCCCTGGATTTTAAAAAGGACTCCAGCGCGGAAGACAGCAGGTTTCTTCGTTTCCTTTTCTTATCCATGCTCGATCACGCTCTCATCAGGATGGTCACGAACAATTGCAGTATTCCCAGGGGAACCAGGACGCGCCAGCCCAGGGATGCCAGTTGATCGATCCTGATCCTCGCAAAAATCGAGCTGGCGGCACTCAGCAGTACAACCAAAAGAACGCTTTGCAGTGCGAAGACCAGTATGGACACCAGCGTTCCGAGCTGGTTGCCCCAGCTCAGGAACAGGCTGATGAGCAGGAAGATACCCAGGACTGCCTGCATGTTGATCAGCGTATGCCAGATGCCCAATTTAACCCCGGAATACTCGGTGAGCGGACCGGCGACAACCTCCGATTTGGCTTTTGGGATGTCCAACGGGTCGCGTTTCAACTTGCCGATCAATCCAACGATCGCCAGAAGGAATCCCACGGGCTGATAAACAAAAAAGGGTCCCAGAGCAGACTGACTGTGCATAATATCGCGCACCGACCAGGAACCAGACAGGATGGCGGGTCCGCTGACAGCGATGATCAGGGGTACTTCGTACGAGAAATACTGCAGCAGGGACCTGGCCCCTCCCAGGATGCTGTAAATGCCAATGGACACGGCTCCTGCCAGGTAGTACGAAAGCGTGGGCACGCTCAGGAGGAAAAGGATAACGATCAGGTCGCCTTCGAATGAGAACGCGCTGTAGCTGGCTATGGGGATGTACATACCGGCTGTCAATACTGAGGCCAGTGAGATCAGGGGGAGAGCCGTAACCGCCAGCTGGTTGGAGCCTTTGGGAAAAAGATCTTCCTTCCCGCACAACTTGATCAGGTCCGCCAGGGGTTGATAGAATCTTGGGCCCACCCGGCGTTCAAAGCGGGCCAGTAATTTCCTGTCAAACCATTCGAATAGAAACGCCAGGATCATCAAGAAAAGGAACCCCGGAAAAATCAACAGGCTGAACAGGCTGCTCAGAATACCCATTGTGCTACCGATCCGCACAGGCAATGCACATATCCACCCCGGCGATCACCACGGAGATATCCGCAACCTGGATGGAGGATAACTGATACGGAACGATGGCCAGCGCTGGCAAGCTGGGTGTCCTGATCTTGAGACGGGCAGGATACTCCGAGCCATCGCTGCGCAGGTAATACAGCAGTTCTCCACGCGGCGCTTCGGAACGGACCACCACTTCTCCGGGTGGAATCTTGCGGGGTGTGCGGGTTTCGATATCACCAGGGGGCATCTTTTCCAGCAGCTGCTCGCACAAACGCAGGCTTTCACGCGTTTCCTCGACCCGGACGATCGTTCTCGCCCAGGCATCTCCATCCTGGTGAATGACGACCTTCACATCAAGCAGGTCGTAAGGGGGCAATGGGGCATCCCTGCGCAGATCGACATTGACACCCGACGCCCTGGCATAAGGCCCCACCAGGCAGAAATCCCTCGCCATTTTTCGCTTGAGCACCGCCACACCTTTTGTCCGCGCCTTGATCGTCGGTTCATGCGTGATGATGTCCAGGACCTTTTCGGTTTCCACCTTCAGCCTGACCAGCATATCGTGGAGCATTTCGATGGCTTCACCTTCAATATCGCAGCGGACACCGCCGATCTTGTTGACCGCATGGGATACACGACCCCCGGAGATCTTTTCCATGACATCCAGGACCATTTCGCGGTCATGCCAGGTATGCATGAAGATCATCTCCAGGCCGACATGCTTGGCAAGAATTCCCAGCCACAGCATGTGACTGTGGATGCGTTCCAGTTCACACAGCAGTGCTCTGATGTAATGAGCCCTTTCCGGGATGACAGTGCCGAGCAGTTTTTCCGCCGCGTAACAGAACGTGGTCGTATGAATATGTGAGCAGATTCCACACACTCTTTCCACCAAATGAACATTCTGGACATACGTCCGCGTTTGAGCCAGCTTCTCGATGCCCCGATGCACATAGCCCAGGCGCAGTTTACCGCTGGTGACCCTCTCGCCGGTCAGGTCCACGTTCAACGAGATCGGTTCTTTGATCAGGGGGTGCTGGGGACCGATGGGGATCGAAACTTTTTCCTTCATTTGATTTTCCCGATGAGCATGGGAGCTCCTTCCTGCCAGTCATCCGGAAGAAGCAAGTGGGGCACATCCTCCCGGTTTGAGAAGTGTACCGAGAACATTTCAGCCAGCTCCCGCTCGTAAAAATCTGCCCCGGGAACCAGGTCAATGATCGACGCGACGCAGGCCTCTTCCAGGGGCACGGTCAGGCACAGTGTGATCGCGTTCACCTGCCAGAAATGATACAAGATTTCCAGGAAACGCTGATCCTCCTTACGCTGCTGTCCCGTGATGGCAGACAGGTGCACCCAGCCCTGTTCACCTTTCAGAAAACGAACCACCTCCCTAAGCTTATCCGGATGGATCAGGATCCTTGTTTCACCCAGGATGGTTTGATCCACCTCCGCGGCTTTTCCCAGAATTCCGCTGATACCTTGAATGATCTTTTTGATATCAAATGCTTTCATGTGTGATCTTCTCCTGTAATTTTATGATCCCCTCAATGATGGCTTCGGGACGGCATGGGCAACCGGGAATGTAGAGATCAACCGGGAGCACCTTGTCGATACCCCCGAGAACCATTTCACTGCCCCAAAACACACCACCTGTATTGCTGCAGCTGCCAACCGCCACGACCCATTTTGGGGAGGGCATTTGGGAATAGATCTGGACGAGGCCATCATGCGCCATGCGCGATACAGGACCCGTGCAGACCAGTACATCGGCATGACGGGGACTGGCTTCCAGGAGAATGCCCAGGCGTTCGATGTCATACCGAGGGGTGAAGAGATCCAGTATCTCAATATCGCACCCATTGCAGCTGCCGCTGTTGTAATGCAGGACCCACAGCGATTGTTTTTGAGCCCAGCGTAGAATCCCTGCCGATCTTTTCGTTCGCATCACTTTCCCTTGTCCTGTCTATCCCGTATGCGGACCAGCGTGTAAGCACTGATAAAAACGCCGAACAGGTAGAAAACACCCACGTAGTTGGACTCAGCCCCGGCCGGCATGGTCAGGATGACAAGCGTGGAAACGTGCATGATGATGAAGAGCAGTCCAAGTCGGAAAAAAGCTTCGTAACCCATCTCCACCTGCTGGGGGGGCAGTTTCTGACCGCTTGAGTAGGGAAGGTACTTGTCCGGGTGGTCTTGACCCTTTGCCGAGCAGCGCTTCTGGATGAGCGTATAAGCCAGTGCGGCACAGGCAAGGAAGATCAAGAATGCGACCGGCGGGCTGAGCAGGATGTCGCGTGTCATAGTATCATCCATTTTGAAAGACGCTCGACAATGCTGATCAGTGGTTGAGGAAACACCCCGATGATCAGTACCAGTACCGCCAGGAGCGCGATCGACATGTGCATCCAGGTCGAAGGGACCACATCGGACAGTTGAGTTTTCGGCTGCGGAATGCCAGGTATGGGTTGGCGGTATTGATTGGCCAGAACAGGCAGGTAACCACCCAGTCCTATTACAGTAGAAACCAGGAATACACCCAGACCGGCGACGGCCCAGGGATCCCCGGTGGACAGGGTGGCCGTATAGACCAGCCATTTACCGATAAAGCCAGCCAGCAGGGGGATTCCAGCCATTCCCGCCAGCGCGACGCTGAGACACAGGGCAACCAGGCGGTATTTCTTGTGGATACCTCTCAGGATCTTGCTGTCGTCCGTGTACAGGTGATGTTCATACACGCCGACGCTGAAGAAGGCCAGAGATTTGCTCACGGCAATGACGGTGAAGAGGACCAGGCTCGCTGCGAGGGCTTCCGGCAGGCGGTAATAGATCCCGATCCCAAGGCTGAACATCAGGTAACCCGTCTGGGCGATCGAGGAGTACGCCAGAAATCGCTGCAGGGATTGCTGGTTCAGAGCCCTGGCCGAGCCCAGGAGCATGTTGATCATGGCAAAGACGATCAGGTACAGACCGACCTCGTTACTGGTCAAACCCAGCCTGAGGCAGATGAAGGGAAAGACGAAAATGATGCTCTTCGAGAATGCCCCCGCCAGAAAGGCGATGACGGCATTCGGAGCCCGGCTGTAGACATCGGGGACCCAGGTGTGCAGAGGAACGATACCGGCCTTCAGACTGAGGCCGATCAGGAAACACACGGCCCCGAGGCGCGAAAACAGCCCGGTGTCGCTTGATGACACACCAATCGTGATATGTCCGCTGCCGCGGTATACGAAATAGATACCCAGCAACATGATCATCGTGGCCAGGCTGCTCATGACAAGATACTTGTATCCAGCCCATACCGATCCCTCGCGCTGGAACCTGAACGCGACCATGACACTGACAGTGATGGTGGTCAACTCCACAAACAGAAACAGGTTGAAGAGATCTTGAGTAAAGAACATGCCCATCTGACCGGCGAGCGTGACCAGAATGAGCGGATACAGCACCAGGTGCCTTGGATTGCGCGACAGCGATTCCGCGGAATACAGGCAGGCAAGCAGCGCGACCCCAATCGATACAATAGCGATATACATACCGAGGGGGCTGATCTGCAGGGTGATTCCACCCCACGCCAGGGTTCGACCACCGGTCCCAGGTGGATCCGATAATTCCAGGTTGATCAAATGAAGCAATGCAGCCAGGGTAAGGCACAGGAACAGTATGCACAGGAGCGCAGTTTCTCGACTGCGCAGTCTGAAACCGCGTGAGGCGACGTACACGATAAAGGCACCCGCAACCAGTATGCCAAAGGGCAGTGCCATCAAAGGATCACCGCTCATTTAAAGCCACCCGGCAGGACACTTTCCAATCCACTCATCGACCAGGCCAGAAGCGGGTCCGGGAAAAGCCCCTCAACCATGAGGAATACCGCCACCGCGACAGTTGAGGCAAGCGCCCAAAGATTGATCTTCTCAGCCAACCTGGATGGTTTGAGCTTTCCGATGAATATTTTGCCGAAAAACCGCAGTGCATAAACCAGCGTGAAGATGGACGCCAGCAGCGAGATGATCGGCAGTGAAATGGAGTAACCGGAATCGAAGCCTCCCGAAAAAATCATCCACTCGCTGTTGAAGATGCCGAGAGGAGGCATCCCGGAAATCCCGAGTACGCCGATTGCCGCGCACGCAGCCACCAGCGGGATCTTCCCGGCCAGCCCGCCCATTCTGTCTATGTGACGTTCTCCCGTATGTGAAATGAGAATGCCCACGACCATAAACAGCAAGGCTTTTACAATGGCATGGTAGACCACGTGCAGGATGCCCCCCAGTAAACCCTGCTCGGTCAGGGAACCCAGTCCAAAGAGGATGTAGCCCATCTGGCTCACCGAGCTGTACGCAATGATGCGCTTGATGTCCTTTTCCGCAAAGGCCATGAGCGCTCCGTACACCTCCGAAATGATCCCTCCCACCATCATCCACACGGCAAAGGGCTTGAGATTATCCAGTCCAAACAGGAAGATCGGGAAACGCAGAACGCCGTAGGTTCCCATGGAGAGCATGGCTGCGGCCAGGATGATGGTAACCGGCATGGGAGCTACCGTATGGGCGTCGGGCAGCCAGAAGTGCAGCGGGAAGATGGCCATTTTCACGCAGAAGCCAATGATGAAGAATGCGATCAGGAACCCCCGCAGGTTGGCAGGAAGCGAACCGGATTGTTGGACGAGCTGATTCAGACTCGCGGTACCTGTGTTGACCACCAGGGTGATCAGGCAGATCAACACCATCAGGGAACCGATATGGGTGATGATGAAATACTTGAGCGCCACCCCAAAGCGGTTCGGGCCATGACCCCAACCGAGTATCAACAGGACCGACGCGATCAGCATCAATTCCCAGAAGACGTAGAACAGGAAGACGTCTTCTGCCAGTGTGGTGCCGGACATCCCCAGGCTGAAAAGGAGCAGCAGGGCGTAATACCGTCCGCAGTTTTTTTGTCCATCCTGGTCACCCAGCGAGTAGACCATTGCCACCAGGGTGACCAGGATTTCCGTCAGCAGGAAGACCAGGGAAAGCCAGTTCAGCTCAAGGCTCAGGGAGACGTTGAGGTTCTTGATCCAGGGAACAGAAAAGACCACCGAACCACTCTCCCTGAGCGACGACAACAGAACGAGAGCAATCGCCAGCGCGCAGCCTTCGCTGAGGATACCGATCACGGCAGCCTGTTTTTTGGTGATACCCTTCCAGATCAGCAGCACGATCACTCCCAATATGGGCAGAAGAGTGATCCCCGGAAGCAGAATTTGATCAATTTTCATAAAGCCTTCCCTTCATATTACGACACAATCAGAACGATCAACAATATCAGCACGACAGGAATCCAGAGCAGATCCAGCTGCAGAGGCCTTCTTTTCGCGGCGCCGTCCTGCTTTTGCAGCGCGCTGACCAGTTTTTTGATCAGGACCTGGCCCTGGTCGTCGCTTTTTACTTCGATCGTCTGTAAAGCCCTGTCCGAGGCGTGGACCAGCTTCTCGCCGGCCGACTTCTCCAGGCGCTCTATCCCATATTCAACATGGTCATACAGCCACCGGCTCGACCTTCTCGATTGACGCCCCAGCCAGGAGCCCCCCCTGGTAATGGCGATGGCATCAATACGATGGAGCCATCTGGAGAAAGCGTGAAAAAATTTGCCGAGTTTGCTCCACCCGAGCTGGAAAACCCCGCCTTCCACATGCTCGTTCAGCCAGCCGGTGCTGTTTTGGAAGAACCGCTGCATGACTGAAGGCGCGGGAAGGTTTGACTCCTTGGATGGAGTTTTTCCAAGGGATTTTTTCTCGAGTGTGAACCACAACGCAAAGAACGAAGATGCGCTGAACCAAAGCACAACTTCAAACGCAGACGCACGGTGTCTCGTGGCGAAAAACAACAGGCTGTTGATGAGAAGCAGCAGGATCCCCGGAACATATCCCGGTACGGGGTGCTCGCGCGCGTCCATGACCATGAAAAATGATCGCAGAACGAAGGCGGCCAACAGGTACCAGATGAAAAAATCAGCAGGTCCGATCACACAGAACAATAACGCGCACTCTCCCAGCGCCAGGTTGGCGAGCCTTTCTGCTGACATGGGGGAGCCGCGGATCAGCCGCACCAGGAGCGCCAGGATGGAAATTGCGATCACCAGGATATACAAGCCGAATCGAACAGGTTGAATTTCCCTGAAGATGGGAGCGGTGCGGTAAAGAAGGTAAAAACCCAGGGCGGGGAGAAGCAGCCCGGATATGACGTAAGCTGGTTGGCGCTTGATGGCTCCGGCCTGCACCAGCCAGGCATCAAACGGCCATACGGCGGTTTTGACCAGTACCGCGATCAGGAATCCCACCGCGACCCACGTACTGTCCGGGATACCTGGGCGATCCGCGGCTTCAAGCATTACGGAGATATCCAGCGAGCCTGAGCGGGCGTAGAGCACCAGGATGGAGACCAGCAGAGCCAGATCTGCCAGGCGTAGGGTGAGGAACATCCTTGAAAATCTCACGAAAGCTGCCTGGGAATTTGAAACAGGCATGACGGAAAGGGATGCCAGGAGTCCCACGATCTCCAGCGCGATGTACCGGATCATGAACTGACCGCTGAACATGCCCGCCGAGAAGAAGGTCAGCGAAAGGAAGGTGAGGATGATCTGTCCCTTTGACAGGGAGGTGTGGTTGCGGGTCAGGAAAACCCATGCCAGAGCGGCAGTCAGAAGATACAGCAGCGCGGCGTTGCGGGAAACACTGAAGGTGATGAGGTTGCCAAGGAAAATCCAGTTTGATGATTTTGAAAAATCACCCAGAAGCCATATCAGCGCAGCGTTGCCGCTCAGCAAAGCCATGAAGAGGTTGATCCATCTCCTGGAAAGTTGTGGTTTCGAGCAGGCAGAAAGGCAGGCACCGACCAGGGGCAGGCAGAGCAGGGAAAGCAGCGCGGTCGAGTGCACAGTGATCACGAACGCTCCGGGGGCGAGGTGTTGGAACCGGTCAGCGGCGAATCCTCATCTGCCCTGATATGGATGATCATGGTGAGCGCCAGTCCCAGTACGACTGCTTCAATGATCAGGGCCGAGACGACCATGGATTGGACCAGGAGAAGATCGTTGTTCTGCCAGCCAGCCACGATAAGTCCGAGGCTCACGCTCTGCAGCATCAGCTTCAATCCAAAGATCTGGCGGATAAATTCCTTGCGCAGGAAGAAGCACAACAAACCCAGCACGAACACAAGAATCACACTGGTGTGGATTACTGTAAAAATCCAGGCAGGAAGCACCGGGTCAGACATCGCGATCCTCAAAAGGCAGGATCGCCGTAACACCCAGCGCACCGGCAAAGACCAGGAGAACCTGCACGATCAGGTCCGCGCTGCGCTGTTCCCATAACCAGGTACGGAATTCCTGTCCATCGTCCTGCACGGGGCCGGGATTCAAGGCGCGAAAGAGCAGCAGCCCTGCCGCCAGCAGGCTTACGATGACCAGGGACCAAACCATGATTGTTTTCTTGTTTTTCACAGATTACCTTTTTCTGTCGCGTTTGCGGATCAAACCGGAGGCAATGATAAACAGCACGCTGATCAGACCCGCTCCCACGCTCAGCTCAAACACTCCGGCAAACGGGGCTTTGAATATAAAAAATATGACAGACAAAAGCACGCTGCCTATGCCAATAACCGTGATGGCCAGGATTAATTTTTTCGCCGCAAGCACGATCAGGGAGGAGAAAAGAAACCCTGCGATCAGCATAACAATGAACATGACCGTAATATTCATACAGTGCTCCTGCCGTGAATCCAAACCCGATCCCGCGGCAACAGATTTCTGTAACTTGACCCGGTGAACAGAAAGCGAAAGCATTTTCCTGAAGTCAAGTCGTGATACGATGATCCCCACACTCTTGTGGCAGCAATTCTGTTACCAGACGGCTCGACGAGGTTATAGCCTATTATACATAAAGAAATTACGATTATAAGAACAACACTCACCAGCCATTGGGTTAGATTGAAAGCAGTTTGATTGTCACGGGAGTTGATACAATCATGATTAACCTTGTCAGTGGAGTTCAAGCATGAGTAACTGGATCTTTCTTTCAGCGCACTTTGACGATGTCGTGCTCTCGGCGGGGGGGTTGGTGTGGGAACTGACACAGCAGGGAGAGGTCGTGGAGGTGTGCACGATCATGGCGGGGGACGCGCCAACCGGTCAGCCCTTGTCTGGCTTCGCGCAGGCGTTGCACAGCATCTGGCAGCTGGGGGACGATGTTCCTTGGAAACGCTCCGCGGAAGACGCCGCTAGCTGTGGTGTACTGGGGGCGTCCTACAGGCGCTGCACGATCCCGGACTGCATTTACCGCGCCGACGAGACAGGCCGTGAAGCGCTGGTGAATGAGAACGATGACCTGTTCAAGCCGCCACTGCCGGGTGAAGAGCGTACGCTGGCGGTCATTGGGGATTTCCTGCGCAAGAACATCCCCGCCGGGGCAGAGGTGGTTGCACCGCTGGCGATTGGCGGACACCGCGATCACGTGCTGACGCGCAGGGCGGCTGAACAGCTGGGGATGCCCCTGTGGCACTACGTGGATTATCCCTACATGATACAGAAGGCATACCGTCTTTCAGACTGGGTGCCGGCGAAGGCGGAAGAATTCAGACTGGACATCACCCCGGCAGGGCTGCAGGCGTGGCAGGATGGATTTGAGCAGCAGCGCTCGCAGGTGGCACTTTTCTGGAAGGACACAGGGAGCATGCGGCAGGCGATCAGTGACTACCTGGCCCAGGGTTGGGGTAATTGTTTGTGGAGGTTTTAGCCCACGCAGGGCCGCGTATCGCGCAGCTACTCGATGTTTTTTGTTGAGGCAATCCAATAATGCGTATAGTCATTAATTAGCCAAATTACCAAAGACCTGGGAACAACCGAAAGCGCGTGGTTTTAGAAAATTCCGCGTAACCGGGCAGGTTGGCTATGAGGAAGCGGTCTTCCAGACCGGTTCTCACGAAGACAAGGATCGTGTAAACCAGTGCCGGAACGAAGGCCCACCACGATCCCAACAGCAGGGCGACGCCGATGACGCCGAAAATTCCGCCGCTGTAAGCGGGGTGGCGCACGAAACGGTAGGGTCCTGTGTTCACCACGACCTGCCCGCGCTCGGGCTGCAACCGCACGTAGGATGAAAAGTAGGCGTTCACAGCCATGGCCCAGGTTCCCCACGCATAACCGAACAGGAGGAAAACCAGTCCGACAATGGTAAGCGGCAGAGGAAACGGCGCCGACCAATACCAGCGCTGATCCAGTCCAGCAATGAGCACCTGGAAAAAGGGAAGGTAGACCCCGATCCAGGGCACGATGAATTTATCCCAGACCTGCGTGTTGGCCTGCTCGGCGGCTGAAAGGCGCTCCCTGGCAAGGCCCGGGTTGATCCTCAACGCCACAATCCGGCTGATAAGTATAGCCAGCAGGCATACTCCCGCCCACACCCACGCCTGCCACCAGTACCAGTTCCCGGATGCAAGGAAAGGCACGACGAGCGAAAACAAGGATAGCAGCGCGTTAAAGAGGGTCAGCGCTTTGAAAGTCCATACGGGTTGTTTCATGATCCACCTCACGCACTCATTATATGCCGCAAAGTCTTTGTCCGCATTTTGATAGCAAAGATATGGCACCCCACGGCATATCATGATAGGATAACAATACTGATTCACATGTTGAGCCAAACAATCGCTGCAAATGTCAAGAGCCTGCTGGAGGATGTCCCGGAGGGTGTTGTTGTGCTGGCGGCAGCCAAGACCCGGACACTGGAGGAAGTGGAAGCGGTCATCCAGGCCGGCATCTCCCACATCGGCTACAACTATGTCCAGGAGGCGCTGCCCATCATCCGGGCGATCGGTGGCCGGGCCACCTGGCACATGATCGGGCACCTCCAAAGCAACAAGGCAAAGGCGGCAGCTGAGAATTTTGACCTGATCGAAACCATCGATTCGTGGAAACTGGCGCAGGCCCTGGAACGGGAAGGCGCCAGGCTGAATAAAACCTTGCCGGTGCTGATTGAGGTCAACAGCGGCAGGGAACCGAACAAGAGCGGCGCGCTGCCCGAGGATGTGCAAGCACTGGCAGAGCAGATCGACTCACTGGCGCACCTGAGGCTGGAGGGATTGATGACCATGGGGCCCGCCTCCGGAGATCCGGAGGACAGCCGGCCGTTTTTCAGGACGACAAACGCGATTTTTTTGCGATTGCGGAGAATCAGCCTGCCGAACGCCTGTTTGCGCTGGCTGTCGATGGGCATGAGCAACAGTTACCGGGTGGCGATCGAGGAAGGCGCGAACATCGTGCGCATCGGCACGAGGCTTTTCGGGGAGCGTAAATGATGTGAACCGTCTGTGTTTTGAAGTGCGAACTTGTAAGGAATTGAATTTGCGATGCGAATGAAAAACAACAGGAGAAACGAAGATGCCAGTCATCCATGCACATGAAGTAAAAGCAAGCCCGGTCAGTGACGCGGTTGGCGTGAGCAAGAAGGTCCTGATCGCGCCGGAAGAAGGACCGAACTTTGCCCTGCGCGTTTTCACCATCCAGCCGGGTGGAAAAATGCCCAACCACACCAATCTGGTGGAGCATGAGCAGTATGTGCTGGAGGGCAGGGCCGAGGTTTACCTGGACGGGAGGAAATACTCAGTCCAGCGGGGGGACGCGGTGCTCATCCCGGCAGGGGTTCCGCACTGGTACATCAACACCGGTGACGAGCCGTTCGAATTCATCTGCGTGGTGCCCAACCTGCCGGACAAGACTACACTGATCCAGTAGCAGAGCACATTCCCATTGAATCGACCACCGAATAAATCGTGGAGGAGATCAATCCATGCACGACTTTGACGAAAAAGACGTGGCGCGAATGTTCCAGGCGCTCGCATTTGCTGCGCGCAAGCACAAGGATCAGCGGCGCAAAGGGGAGGATCATGATCCGTACATCAACCACCCCATCGATGTGGCGGAGCTGCTCTACAGGGTGGGGGAGGTCCGCGATGTGGACCTGCTGCTGGCAGCCATCCTGCACGACACGGTGGAGGACACGCGTACAACTCCCGAGGAACTGGATGCACTCTTCGGATCCATGGTGCGTGACCTGGTCCTGGAAGTCAGCGATGACAAATCTCTGCCCAGGGCGGAACGCAAGCGGCTGCAGGTCGTTCACGCGCCGCACATCTCTGCGGCAGCCAAGCAGCTCAAGCTGGCGGACAAGATCTGCAACATCCGTGATGTCGCATTTCACCCGCCGGAGGAGTGGAGCGACGAGCAGCGCATAAAGTATGTGCAATGGGCAACTGCGGTGGTGGCGGGAGTGCGCGGCGTAAATCCGGCATTGGATGAGGAATTTAAGAGGGTGGCCAGCCAGGCCAAACAGGCAATGGGGATCGCGTAGAGGGAAAATGAAAGGCAGGATCAGCACCCGGTCGAACAAGCTGGCTGGACCGCCAGCTCTTCTCCGCTTCCCGGACAGATGGAACGGCTGAGAACGGCGGTATCTTTTTGGTACAATCCGGCATTGTGACAAAACGCCACATTTACACGCTATTCCTGATCAGCATGATTGCCTTGAGCTGCGCTCCCGCGCAAGCCCTTGAAGGCTACGCAACTCCGGAGACAGTCATGTCCGTGGTCAGCGCGACTGCCCAGCCTAGCGCCACCAATAGCCCAACTTCGACCCAGACCCTTACACCTACCCTTACTCAAACACTCACCCCGACCCTGCCAGCGGCTTTCATCATTGAGAACATGACCGCGCGCAAGCAGGCGCTGCCGCTGGACTGCGAGGCCGCCGCGGCAGTGGACTGGGCGCAATTCTTTGGCGTGGAGATCAACGAGTACGAATTCCAGCACAGCCTCCCCGTCTCGGACAACCCTGATAAGGGTTTTGTGGGATGGTCGACCGGACCCTGGGGGCAGGTGCCGCCTTACGCTTACGGCGTGCATGCTGGACCCGTGGCAGAGGTGCTGCGGGATTACGGGTTAAATGCAGTTGCAGTTAAAGGCATGACACTGGAGCAGGTCAAAGCGGAGCTGGCGGCAGGCAGGCCCATCATCGCCTGGGTGATCGGCAACTGCGTAGGCGGGGTGCCGTTCGAGTACACCGATGAGGAAGGGGACACGGCGACGGTGGCTGCCTACGAGCATGTCATCCTGCTGTACGGGTATGAGGGTGACCAGATCTACTACTTCAATGCCGGTAAGCGCTATCAGATCCCGGCAGACGTTTTCATGAACAGCTTTGGGGTGCTGGGGAACATGGCGATCATCCAGGGCGCTCCGTAAACCTGATGACAGGAACGCTGACACGGCAATGCTGTGAGCCAGAAGGAACGGGCGAGGTGCTCAGCAGGCAGATCAACATGACCAAGAAAAAATTCTGTCGCACAGGATTAATCGTTCTCATTGCTCCTCCTCGCCTCAACATATTTTTTGCGGATGACAATGATCTGCTGCGGATCCTGTATGGCAGAGAAGGTGTACGGCAGCAACAGGCGATGCAGCAAATACTAATAGAAGTATAGTACGAGAACAATGTTATGAAATATATTGCCAAGATGTGCGGGCGGCATCATCAATGGAAATCAATTTCCTTAACGTGTATGAAATTCACAAACTCTTCCTCGCGGTGAATATCACGAGCAGGACACCTTTACCAGGAACCGTGGTGGTCATCAAGGTGGCATCCTTGTTTCAGGTCAAATAATTGAAAGTGTGCCATAATACTTCCAGATCAAACTGAAACCTGGAGGGCAGCATGACAGTGGCAGCGGATCAACCTAAAAAATTGAGTCTTGGCTTCAAGATCGTGTGGGGGCTGGCAGCGCTGGGGCAGTCTTTCATTTCCGGAACGTACGGCGCGCTGCTGAACATCTTTTACGTGGACTACCTCGGGCTGGCATCCAAATGGATCGGCATCGCAGCGCTGATCTACGCGATCTGGAACGCTTTCAACGATCCGCTCTTTGGTTACATCACGGACGCCTCGCGGTTTAAAAAAGGAAGACGCATCCCCTACCTGCGCTACACCGCGCCATTCCTGGGGCTGACCTTCGTGCTGGTGTGGTTGGCACCCAGAAGCATCGGCGAGGTGTGGCTGTTCGTGTGGATGCTGGTGAGCATGCTGCTGTACGACACCGCCTATACCATCATCGGTCTGGTGTATTCCGCGCTGCTGCCGGAGCTGAGCGATTCGGACACCGAAAGGGGCGGACTGCAGGTCAGTTCTTCACTGTTTGCTCTGCTGGGCACACTGATTGGTTTCATCGTGCCCGATTTCTTCCGCGTTAAGGAAGGTGCTTCACCCGCGACCTTCCCGCTGCAGATCGCCATGATCATCATGGCCGTGGCGGGTGTGATCCTGATCCTGGCAACCACCTTCAAGGTCAAGGAGCGGCTGGAGTTCAGCCGGGTGGATAAACCCCTCAAGCTGTGGCCGGCCATCAAGCTGACCCTGGTCAACAAATCCTTCCTGGTGCTGGTGGCGGCCAACTTCATGTCCATCTTGATGTCATCGATGGTGATCGGGATGCTGTTTTATGTGGCGGATTACGTGCTGCGGATGAACACAATGATCGTTTTAGCATGTGTCTTCATTCCACTCATCGCGGGAGTGCCGCTTTCGGCGTGGGTCGGGCGCAAGATAGGCGTGGTACAGGCGCAGCAGGTGTTCCTTATCGTTGGCGGGGTAGGCTTGGTGCTTTCGGCAGTGCTTCCGTCCACATTCATTCTGCCGTGTCTGGTACTGGCAGGGCTGGGGCTGGCGGGTCCGCAGACGCTGACCAACATCCTTTTCGCGCAAGTGGCGGATGAGGACGAGATCAAGAGCGGCGTGCGGCGCGAAGGGGCGTTCTTCGGCGTGAACGCGCTGCTGACCAAGCCGGCGCAGTCAGTGGCGCTGGCGCTGACACCGTTCCTGCTGGAAAAGGGGCACTTTATCACGCGTGAGTCGGTGGAATCCTTCATGGGTGGGCTGCCGTGGCTGAACCAAACCGGCGAAGCCATTTTCGCCATCAAGGCGCTGTTTGGGCTGATCCCGGGCATCGCCATCATCCTTGGAGCGCTGCTGCTGTTCCTGTTCCCATTGAAGGGCGAATATCTCAAGGAAATCAAAACGAAAATGGCGGTCATGCACGCGCAAAAACACGCGCAGCTTGAAGCGATGAGCAAGTAGATAAATGCAATTGAGCGATTTCTACGGACACCCGGTCGCCGGATTAGAGAATGACCTGCTGCGGTTGCAGGTGTTGAGAGATGCTGGACCGCGCATCGTACGGCTTGTCATTAAGGCGTTGGGGGCGAATATCCTGGCGGAGAGCCCGAATTACCAGTGGCAGACACGCTGGGGGATGTACCACCTGTGGGGCGGGCACAGGCTGTGGCTGGCACCGGAAAGCAGCACTGAAGCGGATGTCCCGGACGACGCTCCCGTGAAGGTCGAAATTGACGGATTGAACATGCGCGTTGAGCAGGCGCAGGCGGACATGATCGGGATGCGCAAATGGATGGACATCCGGCTTGATGGTACGGCTGCACGGGTGGATATCCTGCACGGAGCGAGGAACGAGGGGCAGAAAACCGCCCTGCGTGCACCCTGGGCGATCACACAAGTAGTTTTTGGCGGCAGGGTGGCGCTGCCTTACCGCTTCCCGGTGGGAGGGGAGAACAGGCCGGATCGCAAGGTGATGCTGTGGTCCTGCAACAGGGCAGATGACCCGCGCCTGGCAATCGGCGAGGAGAGTATCCTGATCGAGGGGAGGGCGGAAAGGGACCTGATCGCCAAGGTGGGAGCATACAACGCGGCCGGCAGTCTGCTCTACATCACCCCCACCTGGAGCTTTGAGAAGATATTTACCGTTGAAGGAGAAGGGGAACTGGCGGATGGGGGGTGCAATAGCGAAGTTTTCCTCAACAATCAGTATATTGAACTGGAAAGCCTTGGTAAATTGAGGCTTTTCAAACCGGGTGATACGATAGAATGGCGCGAGAGGTGGGAGATCAGACTGCCCGAATAAGGGACACAGTCCAATATCAAAAATAACTGCCCTTTGCGTATAGCTGTGTGTCTTTTTCAGAACGTGACTGCATTTTTTAACTAATGTGCAGCACTTTTTTATGTAGAGAGTCAGGCGTGAATTGTGATCAGGGGCAGGGGATGCACTTGATCACTTTTTTAATCTTGGCTGACTGGGAGGGGGAGGCGTTTCTCAGGCGGGATTCCAGAAGCGTGCGAAATTTCACAGCATGCTCGTCCAGCATGGCGGGTAGGATCTTTTCGGCGTGCTGAGCCAATTCCTTGATGCGGCAGGTGCGCAGATGCTCGTACAAATGGGGGATCAATCCGGCGCGCGAGGTGGGAATGTGCGCCGCGACCTGCGCAAGGACGAGAACGGCATTGTCCACGGTGATGACGGAGCCAGACGCCATGGCTTTTTGCACCTTTTCAAGATGTGCATAGATGGTTTCGGGTTCCAAATGGGCGATGCAGCCCAGCGCGTACATGCAGCCCCACACTATGCGGTTGTTTTTGCTCGAAAGCTGCTCCAGAAAGGCCAGAACATGCGGGGTCAGCAGCTCTGGAGCCAGAAAGCCGACTTCGTAAAGCGTTTTGATGCAATCGGACTGGATGTTGACGTCCGCGTGGGTCAAATTGGCGGCTAATTCAGCAATCGAAGCAATATCCTGCGCACGGACCAGCTCCGCAGCCAGGATCTTGTTAGGTGCGTCGTCGCGGCGTCCCTGGGCGCTGGCAAGCCGGGATAAAACCGAAGGCATGCTGCCAGTATAGCATAAAGGGGATTGTGTCAATCGAGGGCTTGATTTGGGCGATTGAAAGCAAGCTTTTTAAGATGTATAGTACATTCAATGAGTTGAGGAGGAGGTGGATTATGACAGCGTATCGGATTATGACTGCGGGTGATATGTATTGCAGCGAGAACTGCTACGAGGAGGCTGGAAGGAAATACTTCGCCTGGCAGTCCGCTTCGTTGGCCGGAAGCTGTAAATTCTGCGGGGCTTCCGTCCGATCAGGCTATTCGGGATACGATATCAGCCAAATGTGCCTGGTCTTTACCTGGGAGAATGCACCAATGTTTGTCTGCGGTAACTGCGCCAGGCAGGGAAAGACGAAGCAATTCTTCGAAAAGGAAAATAAATGCTGCCAATGCGGGATGCCCGTTTGATCCTTGCTGCATACCCGACCACCATATACTCAGCGCTCCCAGTCTAAAAAGACTTCCAAGACCTTGAGATTGATCAAAATATCCGTGGATTGGTGATCGGTAAGCTCGATATCCACGGCAGCGATGCCATTTTGTGCTGCCCAATCGATCAATTGACCGGTGTACTCACAGCCCGGATCAATCACCGGCGGGTACAGGTAGAAACTGACCGCGGAAAGCGCGCGCGCCAGGCTTTCAGACGCCGGATCCGGCACTGGCTGACCGCCGGCAAAGATGACGGACATGGCGCTGTGATAACTGATGAGCGCATCCACGTGATTATTGAGTAAAAAATCCCGCAAAGCCGCTGTTTCAGGCTCAGAAAAGGCGTATTCTCCCGCTCCGATGGGGTACGCGTTGAAGCAGTTGGTACGGTCCCAACTTGATGTCCAGCTGGCGTCCCAGTTGCGGTTGAGATCCACCCCGTGGGCGTTGGCGCGCCCCAAGGACTGGTTCGTATAGTCGAAATAGCCATCCGGGTTGAATATTGGCAGCAGGTAGAGCGTGATCTCCGGCGGTACGGTGATGCTGCCGCTGCGCAGCTCGTTGCGCAGCTTATAGATCAGCGTGGAAGTGTTGGTCTCGTGACCTCCGTGGATAGCGCCGATAATGACGCGCACAATAGGTCCGCTGCCAAAACGGTACATATCCAGCGACTTACCTTCAACCGAGAAGCCGATGGAGAAAGCTTGTCCCTCCGGAGGAAGCGCGGTGGGCGTGATGGAAGGCTCGGGCGACGCAGTGGAAGCGTGCACCAGAGTGATGGAGGCCGTGATCTCCGTAAAAGTAGTCGAGGATGGCGTTACCTGTTGTGCGGATTGTCCAGCGCGGTCAGGAAAAGAAGGGATCGAGGCCAGCAGGACCAGTATCAACAGGATGACCAGAGCTGCGGCTGCTGCGAGGATGAACACCCCGCGTTTCTTGCCGAAAAATGATGAAGGCATGGGTCTAGTGTATCGGAAAAACCAATAATTTCAACCGCAGAATAGTGATTGTAAGGAAAATGCATTGTTCTGTGCAGTAGGT
>CAZCHK010000024.1:0-31352 GCA_964498605.1 uncultured Anaerolineaceae bacterium
AGTTCCATTGTGGGGGGTCACCCTCTCAGGTCCCCTACCCGTCATAGCCTTGGTAGGCCATTACCCTACCAACTAGCTGATGGGACGCAGGTCCCTCCCAAAGCGTCTTGCGACTTTAATCACGGCTTTCTAAAAACCGAGATCACATGGAGTATTAGGGAACCTTTCGGTTCGTTATCCTCCTCTTTGGGGCAGGTCACCAACGCGTTACTCACCCGTTCGCCACTAGGTTACCGTATTGCTACAATAACCCCGTTCGACTTGCATGTATTAGGCACGCCGCCAGCGTTCATCCTGAGCCAGGATCAAACTCTCCGCAAAAATTTTTCACCATTTCTGGTGTAGTTTACGGAATTTCTTTTTGTCATTTAGAAATGACAGGCTCGCTTCCTATCACTATTCAGCTGTTAAGGTTCTGTCCCGTTACCGAGAGCGTTCAAATTGATCAGGGACAAAAACCCGACGTTACGCTTCCTGCAACATACCGGTGAACATCGGGGTGTTTTGCTGCTCTCGTGGCCATTGTTGCCACTGGTGTTCAGTTGTTATTGATCTGCCTTTGATGGCGAAATCTTCAACCGTGGTTAAGGGATACGAATTCTAAAACATTTGTAACGTACTGTCAAGCTTTTTTCAACAATCGCCGCACGACTTTTCGTGCGGGCAACGAGGCAAGATTATACCTTACCCATCCCTCATGTCAAGGGTTTAAAGGAAATTGGTCAGTCTTAAACCTTAAAAAATGCCCGAATTGACCAAATATTCGTTTAAAAGCCCATTTCGAGCGTTGCAGATCTTAAAAACCACCCGCCGCAGAGATGATCAGCCAGAATAAGCCACAGATCGCCAGGGAACCAACAAACAGCACCACGGAATAAATAATGATACCGTTGGTGTTCGATTTTCCTGTTTTCCCGTTGTACTCATTCTGGCAGTTGCTGCAGCGTACATGATGCAGGATGGACGGGCCCAGAAAACCTCCCCACCAGGTGTAGCCGACTTTCGAGGCGTACGGGCTTCCACAGCGGGGACAATTGACATAGCCTGAGTAGGGATTCACTCCGGGCTGTGTGGCTCCCGGCTGCGGTGTGAAACTGGGTGGCGCAGGTACCTGCGCGGGTGGCTGCGACGCGGCAGGTTGTTCCGGTTGGACGGGAGGATTTTGATTGGTCATGGGATCTCCTTTTTCTTCACTCATTATTGTATACCAGTTTCTGGCCTGCGATCCAAAGAAAAGAGCCTCCCCTTACGGAAGGCTCCCGTGTCGCACAGGACGAATTACAGCTGCTCGACCAAATAACCAGGTAAGCCGATCTGGTTGATCAACTCGAGCTGTGTGTCCAGCCAGTCGAGATGCTTTTCCTCATCATTGAGGATATTCTGCAGCAGATCGCGCGTGCCATTGTCTTTCAGATCCGCTGCCAGCCGGATCACTTCATTGTACTGGTCGATCGCCTCTTCTTCAGATTTCTGATCATTTTCCAGCTGTTTCTTCACATCCGCGCCGATGTGGATTTTCTTCAAATTGGTCACGATGGGAATCCCCTCCATGAACAACACGCGTTCGATCAGCATCTCGGCGTGCTTCATCTCGTCAATGGCGCGTTTTTCCACCGCTTCGTGCAGCTTGCTGTACCCCCAATCCTCGCACATGCTCGAATGCACCATGTACTGGTTGATCGCGGTCAGCTCGTCCGACAACAGGTCGTTCAATTTTTCTAGTAAATTAGCGTCACCTTTCATGTCATCCTCCTGAATTTTATATAAACCAGTATAGCATATGCCTGCCTAAAACTCATCTTCGATCCCGCAGCACACTTTGGAGACCTGCCACAGCTCCCCTCGCAGCTTTTCATTGAAGGCCAGGCGGTTCGGCTGCTTGGAATGAGAATCCCTCCAGTAATATTCCTGGGCGTTCTTGATGCTGGTCACGCTTGCCAGATGATAAAAGGTTTCTGCGGGAACATCCGGAGATGTGCCCCGGCGGTGCCGGAGCGCCCAGACAAATCGGGAAAACCAGGCGGTATTTTTAAACCCGATGCCGGTGTTCACCAGGCCGGGATCAACTGCGAACGCTCTAATTCGGGTGTCCTGGTATCTGCGGTTGAATTCATACGTGAACAGCACGTTCATCAGCTTGGATACCTTGTAAGCCCACAGCCCGAAGCGGTAGCCGCTCGGCTTGTTGATCTGTGAGATCCGCAGGGATGTTCGGTAGTGCGAATTCGAACTGGTGGTCAGGATTCGCCCGCCGCTGGACTGCCGCAGCAGACTCATGCATTCATGCGTCAGAAGAAATCCCGAAAAATGATTGACTGCCAGCGTGGTTTCCAATCCGTCAGCGGTCAGCCTGTAATGATCCGCGTAGGTTCCCGCGTTGTTCACCAGGACATCCAGGCTGTTCATCCCCTCTTCCGCAAGCGTTCTTCCTATCTCCACCGCCAGCCTTCTCACATCTGGAAGTTTCGCCAGGTCGGCCATCAGGTAGCGCACCCGGGCATTCTTCACCATCTGCCGCACCTCATCCAGGGCGAGCTGGCACTTTTCGCTGGCGCGCCCTACCCCGATCACCAGGGCTCCGCTGGAGGCGAATTTTTTGATCACCGACAAGCCTATGCCTGCTGTCGCGCCTGTGATGACTGCAGTTTTTCCTTCCAGATTTGCTGATGCTTCCATTTTCCCTCCGTCTTTTTTTCACCTATTGTACCAATTCCTGACCGCTTCAGTTCCCAGGCATTGCCGGGTGTGGAAACAGGGTTTGCAATACGGGATTGACAATCTACCATTGATGAAACATTAATATAACATTAATATCTGGCTCTTGTAATTTTGGCAACAATATGAGATACTGTATCCGTCCGAGTGTAAGGACGTCGTTTTCGAACGCCACCTTCATGAAAGGTGGCCATTTTATTTCCGGCTTTGCTGGATAGTTGAGGAACAGTATGGAACCAAAATTGTATGTCGGCAACCTCTCATTTAACACCACAGAGGATTCGCTCCGCACCCTGTTTGCACAGGCAGGAACGGTTGCCAATGTCGCCCTGATCACCGATAAGTTCTCCGGTCAATCAAAGGGCTTCGCCTTTGTCACCATGGGCGATCAGAGTCAGGCTGAAACAGCCATCAAAATGTTCAACGGGAAAGACATCGACGGTCGCACCGTGAAGGTCAATATCGCCCGACCCCGTGAAGAACAGCCGCGCGGCGGAAGCGGTGGTTTCCGCTCTCGCAGATAGTATATTAACAAATAGTAGAAAGAAACATCAACAATGTCTGAAAAAGTAACTGGTACAGTCAAGTGGTTCAATGCCACCAAGGGTTTTGGTTTCATCACCCAGGAAAACGGCCCCGATGTATTCGTACATCAAACTGCCATCAAAACCGATGGTTTCCGCACGCTCGAAGAGGGACAGAAGGTTCAATTCGTCGTCCAGCAGGGACCCAAAGGCTTACAAGCCGCTGAAGTCGAAGCACTCTAACACAACGACACACCCCGCCAATCTGAGCGGGGTTTTTTTATCCTGTTAGCCAGTTGTAATGAGAGACGAGTACCTTTGCAGGCATTCACAGGTATAATCTCTTTTGTCTGACATAAGTCATCATCAAAGAATACTCGCTCATGCCCAAAAAGGACCTCGATCTTCATCTACCCAAACTGAAACGTAACGTGATCTTGCGCTGCATGGGTTTACTAAGACCCTACTGGAAGAAAACGGCTGGCGCTTACGCCACGATGGTCATCATTGACCTGATCGCCATGGTCAATCCTCAGCTCATCCGCTGGGCAGTGGATTCCGGACTGGGCGTGGACAATTCCCAGATACTGCTGCTGGCGGTCGGGGGCATGCTCGTGCTCGTGATCATCAAAGGCTTTCTGACCTATCTCCAGGGCTTGTGGACGGAGATCGCTTCCCAATCGGTAGCATATGACCTCCGCAATCAGCTTCAAAAAAAGCTCACCGACCTTTCCTTTTCTTTTCACGACCAATCCGAGGCAGGAGATCTTCTATCCAGAGCCATCCAGGACGTGGAGAGGATCCGTTTTCTTACCGGGCGCGCCTCGTACCGCATCATCGAGGGTGTTTTCCTCCTGATCCTGACAGCGGGGGCCATGTTCATCATGAATCCCTGGCTGGGACTGCTCGGGCTGTTGTTCATGCCGCTCCTGGCAGTTCAATCCGCTCATTTCGGAAAAAAGTACCGCCCGCTCAGCTCCAGGATCCAGAAGCAGCTTGCGGTCCTGACAACACGGGTGGAGCAGAACCTGCGCGGGGTAAGGGTTGTGAAAACCTTTGCACAGCAGGAAGCCGAGATCGAGCGCTTCGAGAAAGAGAACCAGGACTGGTTTTCCCTGGCTGCCTACGGCAGCCGGCTTCAATCCACGAACATGCCGGCTCTGACGCTGATATCCAACCTCGCCAGCGTGGCCATGCTGCTGGTCGGAGGGTATCTTGTGATCCGCCAGTCGCTCTCCCTGGGAGTGCTGGTCGCCTTCACGACCTACATGGCGCAGCTGATCTCCCCGATGCGCTTTTTCGGCATGATCCTTCCTGCCATATCCATGGCGAGCGCCAGCGCTGAACGTGTCTTTGAAATCCTGGATAAAATTCCCGACGTTCAGGAATCCCCGGACGCCAAGACCCTGAAGATCAAAAAGGGCGAGATCAGATTCGAAAACGTGTCATTCTCCTACGGTTCACAGGGCGGCATCCTCAATGGCATTTCGCTTGAGGCCCATCCGAACCAGGTCATCGCCCTGCTGGGTCCGACAGGCTCGGGGAAATCGACCGTGATCAACCTGATCCCGCGCTTCTATGATCCAACTGAAGGATGCATATTCATCGACGGTCACGATATCCGCGAGGTCACGCTCAGCTCCCTGCGCAGTCAGATCGGCATCGTTCTCCAGGAGACAGACCTGTTCTCCAGCACGATCGGTGAGAACATCAGCTTTGGTCGGCCCGGCGCAACCAGGCAGGAGATCGAATCCGCGGCGAGGATCGCTCAGGCGCACGACTTTATCATCCAGATGAAGGATGGGTACGAGACCCACGTGGCAGAAAAAGGCAGCACCCTTTCCGGAGGGCAAAAACAGCGCATCGCCATCGCCCGCGCGCTTCTGCTGGATCCCCGCATCCTCATCCTGGACGACGCCACTTCCAGTGTCGATGCGGGTACGGAGCAGTTGATCCAGATCGCCTTGGAAAACGTGATGAAAAACCGCACCACCTTCGTGATCGCGCACCGCCTCTCCACGGTTCAGCGGGCAGATGTGATCCTTCTTCTGGACAAAGGAGCCATCATCGCCAGGGGAAAACATGCGGACTTGCTGAGCTCCTCATCACTCTACCAGGATATTTATCGCCGGCAGCTGTCACCGCGGGAGGCACACAGGATCTGATATGAGCTTTGGCATTGGTGTTTCCTCACCCAACATGGGTCCACGCGGCGCGCTGGAAGGATTTGCCGTGGATTCTGAAGAGCGCGGCAAGTTCTACGACCACAATGTCGTCAGGCGGCTGCTCGCCTACGTTAAACCTTACTCGGGCAGAATGACGCTGGCATTTTTTGCCATGCTCATCGCGACGTCCATGACCCTGCTCACGCCTTACCTGCTCAAGCTGACCGTGGACCAGTACATCCGCGGCGGTGACGCACAGGGACTGCTCATCATTTGCCTGTGGACCGCCGCTGCTTTCGTTGGTCTGTATATCTCCTCCGCCAGCCAGCACTACCTGATTTCATGGGTTTCGCAGCGCGTGCTAACCAATTTGCGCAAAGATCTTTTCACGCACATCCAGAAGCTGTCCCTTTCCTACCACCAGAACCACATCGTCGGCGTCACTGTCTCCCGGGTGATGAACGATGTCGCGACCATCAACGAACTGCTGACCGATGGGGTGATCTCGCTTCTGGCTGATATCCTGATCCTGGTTGGCATCATGGTGATCATGCTGCTGATGAATCTCAAACTGGCCCTGCTGGCTTTCACTGTGTTGCCGCTGATGGTTCTGGTCACACTGTGGTTCTCCCGCCAGGCCACCTCCGCCTTTCGCAAGACGCGCACGAGCGTCGCCCGGGTCGTGGGTGATCTGGCCGAGGACATCGCCGGCGTGAAGGTCATCCAGGCATTCAGCCAGGAGGACTCAACCCAGCAGAGGTTCAAGGAGGTCAATACCAACAACCGCTCAGCCCACGTGGATGCCATGCGCCTGTCCTTCATATTCCTGCCCGCCATCGAGTTCCTGGGCATCCTGGCCACCGCCATCGTCCTGTGGTTCGGCGGCAGGGCTGTCAGTCCGGACGGGTTGACCATCGGCGTGCTTGTCGCTTTTCTGTCGTATGTCACGCGCTTCTTCTCTCCCATCCAGGAGCTCAGCCGCCTGTACACCACCATGCAGTCTGCCATGGCGTCCGGAGAGCAGGTGCTGCGCCTGCTGGATACATCGCCAGAAGTTCAGGACGCTCCAGGAGCGAAAGAACTCCCGTTCGATCCGCTTCCTGGCGCGCCAGCCATCGAGTTCGATCAGGTCACCTTCCGCTACCAGAGCGACCTGCCGGATGTGCTGCATGACATCAACCTGAAGATTCCGAAAGGCCAGACCCTCGCCCTGGTGGGGCCGACCGGGGCTGGAAAAACATCCATCGGCAACCTGATCGCCCGGTTCTACGATACCACCCGGGGCTCCGTGCGCATCAACGGGATGGATGTGCGCGAAGTAACCCAGAAATCGCTTCACCGCCTGATCGGCCTTGTCCCCCAGGATTCTTTCCTTTTCGCGGGCACGATCGCTGAGAACATCCAGTACGGACGACCAGGCGCAACTGTTGAGGAGATATTCCAGGCGGCCAGGAACGCCAACGCCCACGATTTCATTCTTTCCAAACCTGAAGGCTACAACACGCACATCCTCGAAAGCGCCACGAACCTGTCGCTGGGTCAAAGACAGCTGCTGTGCATCGCCCGAGCCATCCTGGCAGATCCCGCCATCCTGATCCTCGATGAAGCCACTGCCAATATTGACAGCCTGACGGAAGGGTTGATCCAAAAAGCGCTCAGCCGGCTTCTCAAAGACCGCACCGCTGTCGTTATCGCCCACCGCCTGAGCACCATTCAGAACGCCGACAGCATCTGCGTGATCGCCAAGGGGCGCATCGTGGAGCAGGGCACTCACGCTGAACTTCTTTCTGAAAGCGGCATGTACGCCAGGCTTTACCGCCAGCAGTTCACGGAAAGAAAGTGAAGCGCTCACCCTTCCCCAATCACTAATTTTTTCCGCACAAATACAGGTATACTTACCCCTTGTATTCTTCAAAACAGGGATGGGATCGATGATCGTAGTGACCGGAGCTTCCGGCCTGGTGGGAAGCAACCTCTGCCGCGCCCTGCTGGCGCATAATCAAAATGTGCGGGCCTGCGTGCATCACGACACGCGCGGGATTGCCGGGCTGGAACTCGAGCGCGTTGCGGTGAACCTGACCGATCCCTCCTCCCTTGACACGGCTTTCCGGAACGCGGATGTGGTCTATCACCTGGCGGCTTCCATCTCGCTCAGGATGAACAACTGGGCGGAGATCGAACGCACCAATATCACCGGCACGCGCAATGTCATCCAAGCCTGCGAAAGAAATAAGGTCAGCCGGCTGGTGTACTTCAGCTCCATCCACGCGCTGCAGACCTACACAAAAAATCAACCGGTCGATGAATCCAATCCGCTGGTTGAATCCTCCGAATACCCCCCATACGACCGCAGCAAAGCAGCCGCCGAGTTGCTCGTGCGCCAGGCGCACGAGAGAGGAATGGACACTATCATCCTCAACCCGACCGGGATCATCGGTCCCTACGATTTCAAACCCTCTTTCACCGGCCAGGCCCTGATCCGCATGGCCGAAGGACGCCTCCCGGGACTGGTCAGCGGAGGATTCGATTGGGTGGATGTGCGCGATGTCGTGCAGGCGGCCACGACCGCGGCACGTAAAGCCCCTTCCGGCTCGCGCTACCTGCTCAGCGGCCACTGGGTTTCGATTCGAGAAATGGCGCGCGAAGTGGGACGGGTCACCCGCCGTCCCCTGCCCTGGCTGACCGTTCCCCTGTGGCTGGCGGAGCCATTCGCCGGTCTGATGTCCCTGCTGGCGAACTTCCAGGGCAAGGAACCCCTCTACACGCAGGTCTCCCTGCAGGCGCTCAAGAGCAATCCCGATATGCGTCACATGAAAGCGAGCCTGGAGCTGGGTTACGCTCCGCGGCCATTCTTCGAAACGATATCCGACACCCTGCTGTGGTTCCGCCAGAACGGATACATACGGCGGGCAAAAAGACCAGCCCGGGGATTTTTTTCATGAGCGAGCTGCAGGTGTTCAACCTCATCCTGTTGATCAGCTTCCTGAGCGCAGCGGCGATATTTACCACCCTGTTTTTCTTCAACGCCCCCTACGGCAGGCACCTGCGCCAAGGCTGGGGGCTGGTGCTGCCAAACCGCCTGGCCTGGATCCTGATGGAAGCCCCTTCCTCCTTGGTCTTCATTTTTTTATTCATCATCGGCAGCACACCCAGGACAGTCACCGCGTGGATCTTCCTGATCATCTGGCAGTCCCATTACATTCACCGCGCCTTCATTTACCCATTTTCCTTAAAATCCAGCAGCAAAAAAATGCCCGTGCTGATCATGCTGATGGGCATCCTGTTCAATACCGGCAACGCCTATCTCAACGCGCGGTTCCTGTTCCACTTTTCTCCCGTGTACCCGACAAACTGGTTGTGGAGCATGCGCTTTATCGCGGGAAGTGCGATCTTCATCCTCGGATACGTCATCAACCGCTGGGCGGACCAGGCGCTGAAAAAGCTGCGCAAACCCGGTGAAAGTGGATACAAGATCCCCTACAGCGGTCTGTTCCGCTACGTATCCTGTCCCAACTACCTCGGTGAAATCATCGAGTGGCTGGGCTGGGCGGTCTGCACCTGGTCGATTGCCGGGCTGTCCTTCGCGGTCTGGACATTTGCCAACCTGGCACCGCGCGCCCAGGCGAACCATGAATGGTACCTGCAGAATTTTCCTCACTATCCCAGGGAACGCCGGGTTCTATTTCCATGGGTGTGGTGATAGCTTTAATATGTGAGCAGCTTACTTGACGAAGGATGGATCAGGATCAAATTGCTGGTTTGATTTCCTGCACCAGAACAGAAGCGTGTGTTAGATCGTTATTCGCAAAACTTTTTCTCTTGATGAAAAATGAATGCTTTTTGCGTAGTTAAAAATCTGGTTCCCAATAATTCCCTGAACGTTTGCCAGCTGCAGTGTCATCCCCAACAATCCTGGTAACATCCCGCTGCGAAGAATCATCGGATAACTGCCGATCATCATCTCAACATAATAGGTTTGGGTTGAAAACCTGCCGTTGTCCGGGAAGAAATCCTCCATCTCTCCTGCTTCCGTGTGCTCGTGGATACTGGCATCCTGGAAATAGGATAACTGAGCACCGGTATCGAAGAACATGCGGTAAGTGCGATCATTAACCCCGACTGGCAGTACGGGGATGCCCATGAAGTCTTCCAGCGGGACAGCGCTGGTTTCATCCATTACCTTCAGGTCGCCGAAAACGGCTTCTCCCCTGGCAGAATCAAAGAGAATATCGTGGACTCGTAAGATATCCATACCCAGCAGACCGTTGCACGCCGTTCCGATGAATTCAGACAACGATTGCGTGGAAAGTGAAAGGTACGTATTGTTGAAATGAAAATGCTCTCCACATATATTTAATGCCTTTGTGGTTCCAAAGGTGATCGGCGCGCCTGTATCGACCAGCCACAGCCCGCCTTCCACCTCGATAAAGTAATGGTCATTGATCTTCCTGAACGGATAAACGCAGTCTTCAGTCATGTCCCTCGCGACCTTTTGAATTTTTACCTGTTTTCGGTCTTCATTAAGTACCATTCCAGATATTCCGCCGTGTGCGCCGTCCAATAACTTTCACTGTGATCCCCCGCCCGGACGATGAACTGCAGCGGCACATCGAACTGCTCCAGCACCTCCACGTACTGCCTGGCACCGGGAAGAAACGGATCGTCCTCCCCGCTGTCGACAAACAATTCAGGAAACGGCATCTCGCCAAACTCCCGCAGCCACGTGGGAGTCCGCGCGTGGTCACCGGCAAACGGCGTGAAGGAATGCGCCCCTACGGCGCCAAAGACCCCCTGGTAATTCAAGCCGGTCCACACTGCCCAGGCTGCCCCGCGTGAAAAACCACCGATGGCGCGACAGCACGCCTGCATGCACACCGGGTAGTTCTCCTCGAGAAAAGGAATCAGGTCCTTCACGATCGCGTCACCGTAATGCTCTTCGTATGGCTCCATGACGAAGTTTTCCTCGAAGGGAAAGACCATGATGAAGGGTCCTGTCCGACCTGCGGCTATCCATTCGTCCGCCAGGTCGATGACGCCGAAATTCACCCAGGCATGCTCGTCGTACTGCTGGCCGTGCAGAAGGATCAGCAGCGGGTACTCTCCATCCTCTTCCAGGCACGCCGGCAGGTAAACCAGGAAATCCAGGTTTTTTTGCATGGCGCTGCTTGGGATGGTCACCTCGAACAGCTCGCCTTCGCGGCATATTGCCGTGGGGGTGAGAGACGGTACGGATCGAGGTGTTAAGGTTGGAAGCGCCTCCCGGGTCTCGCCAGAGGAAGCCTGGAACGGCTCAAGCGCTGCGCTGCAGGCGGACATCTGCACGGCAAAAAAAACCGCACATCCCAACAGGGCAATCCTCATCGCTGGTTTCATGATTCCTTGCGCATCCACCTGATACAGATTATACTCAGTCTGTTCGGGGTGTAGCGCAGTTGGCCAGCGCACCGCGTTTGGGACGCGGGGGTCGGCGGTTCAAGTCCGCCCACCCCGACCAATCAATCCGTCCTCGGGACGGATTTTTTTATGATCTCTCCTGCCGCGTGGCACTTGATATATAATATTCCCAATGTCACCCGCCCCCCCGTTCCTGTCATTGATCCTCCCGGTTCACAATGAATCCCAGCGCCTGCCTGGCTCCATGCGGAAAATCCTTCATTACCTGCGCTCGCGTCCCTACACCTGGGAAATCCATATCGTGGAAAACGCCAGCACGGACGACACGCTGGCCATGGCGCGCGAACTTGCGCGCGACATGGCCAACCTGCACGTGACCCACCTGGATGAGCGAGGCAAGGGACTGGCGGTGAAGACCGGCATGCTGCTTGCGGCGGGTGAATACCGCTTCTTTGCGGATGTCGATCTGTCAATGCCGATCGAAGAGATCGACCACTTCCTGCCGCCGCATCTTCCCAATATGGATGTTGCCATCGCTTCGCGCGAGATCAGTGGCGCGGTGCGCTACGGCGAGCCTTCGAACCGGCATCTCACCGGTCGCGTGTTCAATACGCTGGTTCGCTGGCTGGCGCTTCCCGGGCTGCAGGACACCCAGTGCGGCTTCAAATGCTTCCGCGGACAGGTCGCCTCAGAGGTCTTTTCCCGCCAGACCATGTCCGGTTGGTCATTCGACGCCGAGGTGCTGGTCATCACCAGAAAACTTGGCTACACCATCCACGAAGTCCCGATCAACTGGTATTACAACGCGGATTCACGCGTTCGCCTGTTGCGCGACTCGACCCGCATGCTGCTTGACCTGTTCAAGATCCGCAGGAACGCCCGCGAAGGGCTGTACAGCTGACCCATGCAATTTCCAACTCTGCAGTTTGAAAAGAAGTTGTGGAGAAAAGGTTACCAGCGCATCGCCGGCATCGACGAGGCGGGCCGGGGCGCCTGGGCCGGTCCTGTCTGCGCGGCAGCCGTGATACTTCCCCGCCGACCCGGTCTGCTCAACGACCTGGCTGGCGTGCGCGATTCCAAGCAGATGACCCCCTGTCAGCGCACGGTCTGGGCGGACAGGATCAAGCAGTACGCCTGCGCGTGGTCGATCGCCAGCGCCAGCCACGCAGAGATCGACGAGCTGGGCATCGTCCCCGCCACCCGCCTGGCCATGCGCCGCAGCGTGCAGCAGCTGTGTGTGGTTCCCGATCATTTGCTCATCGACGCCGTCTGCCTGGGCGAGCTGGACCTGCCCCAATTGTCCATCATCCATGGAGACTGCCTGTCGCTGTGCATCGCTTCCGCCTCCGTGCTTGCCAAGACCTGGCGGGATGCCTGGATGGAGAATGCTGCTGAAGAATACCCCCGATATTTTTTTCAGCTGCACAAAGGCTACGGGACACTCAGGCACCGCCAGGCGCTCCTGCGTCACGGCCTGTGCGCCATCCACCGCCGCTCTTACCAGCCATGCCAGAGGCTTGAAACGGGGGCTTCGAGTGACTGATTTCACGATCCTGCGCGCCACGTTCAAGGACCTGGGATCCTTGAGAAATCTGGAAAAGATCTGTTTTGACAGGGATGCCTGGCCGCTGATCGATCTGATCGGCGTGCTGAGCCTTCCGGGTATCGTCCGGCTGAAGGCTGTCGTACGGGAGGACATGGTCGGTTTTACCGCCGGGGATACCCGTCCCGATCAGGAAACCGGTTGGATCACCACTGTGGGCGTGCATCCTGATTTTCGCCGCCAGGGAATCGCCCGCGCCCTGATCGCCAGGATCGAGAGCATGCTGGGCATGCCGCGCATCCGCCTGAGTGTGCGACCCTCCAACAAGCAGGCCATCGAGCTGTACACCGGTCTTGGCTACCATCACGGCGGAGTGTGGCCCAAATATTACTTTGACGGCGAGGACGCGCTGGTCATGGAGCGGATCATGCCAAAAATCAGTTGACTTTCTCTCCGAATTGATATAGTATGACTTTATCGAGGTAACTGTCCTATGCGAGTATTCACACACAGGATGTTTGGATGAATCACAGGCACGCCGGCCAGCAAGCGTGCCTGTGTTGATTAAATATACCCAAAAGGAGACAGGAAATGGATAATGGTCTGATCGGTAAGATTGAAAAAGCCAAACGCTACACGGAGGAAAAAGAACAGCGCGTCCGCTTTCAGTCTTTCAATGTCAGCATCGCGGGGGACAACAACCAGCATTGGGTACGGATGGAAAACGGGGAGATGAAATGCGACTGCGATTTTTTTCGATCCCGCGGGAGATGCAGCCACACCATCGCCATGGAGAGCATCCTGGCAGGCATGCTGAAGTAACTCTGAGTGGCGATCAGAACAGGACTTCCCGCACAGGGAAGTTTTGTTTTTATAATCAAAATCACTATAATGAAACTGGAGAATATTATGGACACAATCACTTTTTATGGCCACGCAGCCCTGGGCCTGCGGCTGGAAAACGCCACCCTGCTGGTGGACCCCTTCTTCACCGAAAATCCCCAGTCCGCCATCCAGGCGCAGGACGCGTCTGCGGATTACATCCTCGTCACGCATGGGCACTTCGATCACCTCGGTGATACCGAAGCGATCGCCAGGCGGACCGGAGCACAGGTCATCACGGGAGGGGCAATCGCGAGCTGGCTGCGAAAAAAGGGCTTTGACGCTCAGTCCCAGCAGATCGGCGGTGGGGCTGTTTATCCATTCGGCTACCTGAAATTTACCACGGCCATTCACACCAACGCCCTGCCCGATGGCACGGATGCCGGGCTTGCCTGCGGTTTTGTGCTGAAGACCAACGCCGGGGCAAAGATCTACATTGCCGGGGACACGGGGTTGTTCGGCGACATGAGCCTGATCGGAGAGGAAGGCATCGACCTGGCCCTTCTGCCCATCGGTGATTTTTACACCATGGGTCCCTCAGACGCCCTGCGGGCGGTGAAGCTGCTGCGACCTGGGCGGGTCATCCCCTATCACTACAATACCTTTGATAAGATCAAGGCGGATCCCCTCGCGTGGAAAAAGACGGTCGAAGCGGAAACCCCGACCAGGGTGGTCGTTCTCAAGCCGGGTGAATCCACCCAGATCTAGTTTTTTTCGGGTACGAGACGGAGGAAGAATGGGCAAGATCAATCATGTTGTTAAACGTAACGGGGCGATCGTTCCGTTTGTTCCCGAGCGCATCACCAACGCCATTTACCGGGCGGCAGTCGCCGTGGGGGGCAGGGACCGCGCCCAGTCCGAGGCGCTCACCGCTCAGGTGATCGACTATCTGGAATCACAGACCCCGCCTGGTCTTTCCCCATCCGTCGAGCAGATCCAGGACGCGGTGGAGAAGGTGCTCATCGAAAACCAGCATGCCACGGTAGCCAAAGCGTTCATCCTTTACCGCGCGGAAAGAGCCCGCCACCGGGAACGCGAGCTGCGCGATTCGTCCACCCCGTCGACCAATGTCCCCTGGGCCAAGATCTGGCACGTGCTGGATTGGGCGGTGGCGCACGGCGTCAACACCATTTCCGGAATGAATGAGCGCATCGCTGGTGGGGAACTCGGCCGGCTCGTGGAGGAGTCCGAAGAAGCCTATCACGCCGATGTCGCCAACGCGGCCCAGAAAATCATCCAGAAGGGCAAGGATCTGCGCGTGGTCATCATCACCGGTCCCTCCTCATCAGGCAAGACGACCACCACGATCAAGGTCGGTGAGCACCTCAAGGAACGCGGCCTCAACCTGGTCACGCTCAACGTGGATAATTATTTCTTCGATCTCGAAATGCACCCCAGGGACGAGTTCGGGGATTACGATTTTGAGACCCCGCAGGCGCTGGACCTGCAGCTGATCAGCGACCACCTGGTGAAGCTGATCGAAGGACGTGAAGTTTTGATCCCGTTCTACGATTTCAAGACCGGTCACCGTTACAACGAACGCACTCCCCTGCATCTCAAAGAGAACGACCTGATCCTCATCGACAGCCTGCACGGCCTGTACCCCGCCATGACCGAAGGCGTTTCCGCCAGCCAGAAATTTAAACTGTACCTGGAACCGCTGCTTCAAATGAAGGATGAATACGGCAACTACGTGCGCTGGACGGATATCCGCCTGATGCGCCGCATGCTGCGCGACGCCGCCTACCGCGCCTATGATCCCACCCAGACACTGCTGCACTGGCACTACGTGCGCTCCAGCGAAATGATGAACATCATTCCCAACATCGTTTCGGCCGATTACATCGTCAATTCAGGCATGCCCTGGGAGCTGTGTGTGTACCGGCCCAAGCTGCTGGCTTCCTTTGAGAAATGGGTCAGGGAGTACGAAAGCGATCCGCGCCGCGAGGATGCCTTTGAGCGCGCGGTGCGCGTGCATGCACTGCTGCAGAAGGTCACTCCGCTGGAGGACGACAGCTTCGTGCCTGACGATTCAGTCATTCGCGAATTCATCGGCGGAAGCGCCCTGAAGTACTGATCTTTTTTGATAGTTTTTGAAAGTCCTGTGCACTTAGGATTACAGCGTGACACCCAAATTCTACGAACTGGCCATCCCTGAAAGGCTGCGCCTGATCGCGGCTGAGGCCGGATTGACGGAGGCTGAAACCCGCGCTCTCAGCGGAGAGGGAACGCTTTCCGCCGCGCAGGCCGACCACATGGTGGAAAACAGCATTGGCGTGTATTCCCTGCCGCTCGGCGTGGCGCGCAATTTCATCATCAACGGGCAGCCTGTCACGATACCCATGGTCATCGAGGAGCCCTCCGTCGTGGCGGGTGCGTCATTCATGGCCAAGCTGGCCGCGGGGGGTGGCGGATTCAAAGCATCCGCCTCCGAACCGGTCATGATCGGCCAGATCCAGGTGCTGGATATCAAGGACCTGGCCGCGGCGCAGCGTGCCGTGGAAGAACACAAATCTGATTTGCTGGCTGAAGCCAACCAGGTCGATCCCATGCTGGTGAAGCTGGGAGGCGGCGCGCGTGGCATCGAAACGCGCGTCATCCAGGATTCGCCCATCGGGGCGTTCCTGGTCGTGCACCTGCTCTATGACGTGCGCGACGCCATGGGCGCCAACGCGGTCAACACTGCCTGCGAGCTGCTGGCTCCCCGCATCGAATCCCTCACCGGCGGACGCGTCCTGCTGCGCATCCTGTCCAACCTGGCAGACCGCCGCCTGGCCCGTTCCTCGTGTACGATCCCCCTCTCCCAGCTGGCCTTCGATGACTTCAGCGCTGAATCCGTACGCGACAACATCGTGGCTGCCTGGGCGTTTTCTGAAGCGGATCCCTACCGCGCCGCGACGCACAACAAGGGCATCATGAACGGGATTGACGCGGTCGTCATTGCCACCGGCAACGACTGGCGGGCCATCGAGGCTGGGGCTCACGCCTACGCTGCTCGCTCGGGGCGGTACACCAGCCTGAGCCGCTGGTACACAAACGATCAGGGTGACCTGTGCGGCGAGCTGGAGCTGCCCATGGCGGTCGGGATCATCGGGGGCGCCACGCGCGTGCACCCGGCTGCCCGCGCCGCGCTGAAACTGATGAATGTCAGATCGGCAGCTGAGCTGGCGCAGATCATCGTCTCGGTCGGCCTGGCGCAGAACCTGGCAGCCCTGCGCGCTCTTGCCACGGAAGGCATCCAGCGCGGGCACATGAGCCTGCACGCCCGCCAGGTGGCGGTCGCGGCTGGCGCATCCGAACAGGACGTGGAGGCTATCGCCAACCAGCTGGTGCGTGAAAAGCAGGTCAACCTGCTGCGCGCCCAGCAGCTCGTCAATGAGCGCAAAAAGTAAATCACGTGGGAGCACTGCATGGATGAAACACCTCTCATCACCCCTTTGAAACCAAACCGCCCGGTGGGCATCAGCGGGTACGGCGCCTACGTGCCGCGCTACCGCCTGCCCGCCAGCGAGATCAACCGCGTCTGGTCGGACGGGAAAGGCGGCGCACCAATTAAAGAAAAAGCCGTTCCGGGTCTGGATGAGGATGTCATCACCATGTCCATCGAGGCAGCCCGCAACGCGCTGGCTCGCGCCGCGATCGACCCGACGCAGCTGCGCGCGGTGTGGATCGGCTCCGAGTCGCATCCCTACGCGGTCAAACCCTCCAGCACCATCGTGGCGGAAGCCATCGGCGCCACGCCAAACATCCAGGCGGCAGACATGGAGTTCGCCTGCAAGGCCGGGAGCGAGGCGATGGTGGCGGCCATCGGGCTGGTCGGTTCCAGCATGGCCGAATACGCCCTCGCCATCGGCATGGACACAGCCCAGGGCAAACCCGGCGACGCGCTGGAATTCACCGCCGCGGCGGGCGGCGCTGCTTTCATCATCGGTCCCGCCGAGACTTCCCTGGCGCTCATCCAGTCCTGCTATTCGTTCGTCAGCGACACGCCGGATTTCTGGCGGCGTGAGTATCAGCGCTATCCCGAGCACGGGCAGCGCTTCACCGGAGAACCGGCCTATTTCAAGCACATCAGCGAGGCGTCCCTGCGCCTGATGAAGGCCATCGGCACGAGCGCCAAAGATTACCGCTACGCTGTTTTTCACCAGCCCAACGCCAAGTTTCCGCAGAAAGTCGCCAGGCAGCTCGGCTTCAGCGAAGAACAGATCAAGCCCGGACTGCTCTCTCCCGTGATCGGCAACACGTACGCCGGATCATCCCTGATCGGCCTGACGGCGGTGCTGGATATCGCCCAGCCCGGCGAGCGCATCCTTATGGTCTCGTACGGGTCAGGCGCGGGATCGGATGCCTTCGACCTGGTCGCCACGAAAGAACTCACCGTGCGCAGGGACAAGGCACCTTCCACCCAGGATTACATTGACCGCAGGACGGTCATTGACTACGCCCTGT
Source organism: uncultured Anaerolineaceae bacterium (assembly GCA_964498605.1). GTDB lineage: Bacteria > Chloroflexota > Anaerolineae > Anaerolineales > Anaerolineaceae > JBGQAS01. The sequence goes on from CAZCHK010000024.1 coordinate 17,673, forward strand.
ACGCGCGCTACCGCCGCAAGATCGACATGGGATGAGCAGTCACATGAGCGAGATCGTCATTGCCGGTGTGGGCCAGATCCCCGTCGGTGAGCATTGGGAGCTTTCCCTGCGCGCCATGGCGGCCCGGGCCATCTCCGCCGCGCTGAAGGATGCCGGCGACCTCAAACCCCAGGCGTTGTATGTTGGTAACCTCCTCAGCCCGGTCGTTTCGCGCCAGGCGAACCTTGGCGCGCTGCTGGCCTCCAACAGCGCCTTGAACGGCATTGAAGCTTTCACTGTTGAAGCGGCCGAAGCCTCCAGCGCAGCAGCCTTCCGCCTGGGTTACCTGGCGATCCGTTCCGGGTATGTTGATTCAGCGCTGGTCGTCGGCGTTGAAAAGGTCACCGACATGGTCAGCAACAGGCTGGAGACACACATCAGCGAGGTGCTGGATTACGACTACGAGAACTACAGCGGTCTCACACCAAACGGTCTGGCAGCCCTTCTCATGCAGCGCTACATGCACGAGTACGGTGCTCCGCGCAGCGCATTCGCGGATTTTGCCGTCATCCCGCACAACAACGCGTCCGGGAATCCAAACGCATACTTCCACAGCACGATCAGCGCGGAGACCTATCACAAGACACCCGCCATGGTCGATCCGCTCAACACCTACGACATCGCCCCGGTGCTGGACGGCGCTGCCGCGCTGCTGCTGTCCCGCGCTGACCGCCTGCCAAAGGATCATGCCCACCCCATCGTGCGCGTCACCGCCTCCGCCAACAGCATCGATGCCCTTTCCATTCACGACCGCTCCAATCCGCTCGAATTTTCAGCAGCGAAGCGTTCCACGGAACAGGCCTGTTCACAGGCGGGCATCCTGCCGGGGGACACCGACTTTTTCGAGCTGTCCGATACACACACCATCCACACCTGCCTTTCCATGGAGGCAGCCGGTATCGCCCGCAAGGGTGAAGGCTGGCGGCTATCGCAGAACGGCTCGCTGGCCTCAGACAGCGTGCGCTTTTCGAGCATGGGCGGCTGCATGGGCCGCGGCAACACACTGGGGGCAAACGGCGCGTACCAGCTGGCCGAGGCTGTCCTGCAGCTGCGCGGGCAGGCAGGGGCCTGCCAGTTGCACGGCGCCAGGCTGGCCCTGGTCCAATCGCTGGGAGGCGCGGCAGGCACCGCCATCACGCACATCCTGCAGCTGTAACCGATCCAAAACGTGATAGTTTTTGACAGTTACTCGCCTTGATAATCCCACTTTGCGCGTCCACATGCGGAAAATTGATAGTTCCTGACAGGATCGGCGCACTACACTACGGTTGAAATAAATTACGAAAAAATGGAGTCTTGATCATGGAAGTTCCGCGACACTGGAGATTACGCAAACAGAGGTACGCCCTGGTGGGAGAGACCTGCCCGCATTGCGATGCCAAGCTCTTCCCCCCGCGCGATGTCTGCCCGCACTGCGGTGGAGAAGCCAAACAGGAATTCGCCTTCAGCGGCAGGGGAACCGTTTACTCCTACACGATCATGAACGACGCTCCAGCCGGTTTTGATGAACAGGCTCCTTACACGGTAGCATTGGTAAAGCTGAACGAAGGCCCCATGGTGACCGCACAGTTGACTGACCTGGGCAGCCAGGCAGTTGAGATCGGCATGCCCGTTGAAATGGTCACCCGGCGCATCCGCCAGGACGGCGACGAGCGCGGCATGCTGGTGTATGGGTACAAGTTCCGACCATTGGGATTTGGTACCACCAAATAGAGTCTTTTTCTTGTATTCTTACGCATACCCCCAAAATACAGAGAAGAAATAACAAATTCCATTCCCGTGCATCAGGATGCCGTGCATCTCTGTTGCGGACAAAGAAAGGCGTTAATATCGTCAATTACTATGAAATTCCACTATCGGATAGCGGAATTTCATAGTGTTATTGAGATATGATTGATCGTACCCATCTCAGACAAATCGTTCAAAATAAACTCGATACCAATCGTATCGTCGCCTTGATCGGCCCCAGACGGTGCGGAAAAACCACCCTGGCGCGAGAATTCGTCTCCCCAAGCTCCGTCAATTATTTTGACCTGGAAGACCCGCTGAGCCTGGCGCTGCTTGATCAGCCCATGACCGCTTACAAGATTTGAATGGATTGATCGTGATCGACGAGATTCAGCCACGACCAGACTTTTTTCCCTTGCTGAGAGTGCTGGCGGACCGAAACCCGCTCCCAGCTCGGTTTTTGATCTTAGGCAGTGCTTCTCCCAATCTTCTGCGACAATCCTCTGAGAGCCTGGCCGGGCTCATCTCCACCCTTTCAATGAGTGGGTTTAGTCTTGAGGAAGTGGGAGCGCAGGCACAAAACGCCCTCTGGCGGCGCGGTGGATTTCCGCTTTCATTCACCGCATCCAGCGAAGGCACAGCGCGCCGATATGTCGATTTACTCCATGATCTTTTTATGGTGCGGCTGCTTCAACCCTGGTATGCCAACCTGGGAAAACGACAGGTGAAGTCTCCAAAAGTGTATATTCGTGACACGGGGTTGCTCCACATTCTCCTGGGGATCCGCACCGAACAGGAACTGCTTTTACACCCCCGCAGCGGTGCATCCTGGGAGGGGTTCGTGATTGAAGAGATGATCAAGGCGACTGCCCCTGAGGAAGTCTACTTTTGGGGTACCCACTCCGGGACTGAACTGGACCTGCTGATGATCAAAGATGGCAAGAAAATTGGTGTAGAGTGTAAACGTGTTGACGCTCCTCGCCTGTCACCATCGATGCGGACGGTCATGCAAGAATTAGAATTAACCGCCCTGCTCGTCGTTTATCCTGGATCAAAACGCTATCCACTGGCTGAGGATATCTGGACGGTGCCACTCTCCAGCCTGGCGGAAGAGAGAAAAGCATGGTGATAAGCAAACAGATTTCATAAAGTCACGCTTACCCAATTCGCGCAGATCAAATCCTATTTACGGGTATAAGGTCTGACCCGTCCGAGCTGGTACGCGGTAGCTGAGTGTAAAATCCTTTCCGAAAAACAAGGCGCTTTCCAGATTTAGAAGGTGCTCTTTGTTTTACAGGGATTGGGAAATGTATGATTGTTTATGTGGCAGAAAATTGGCTAGAAGCGTTTTTATATCGTGAAATTGAGCCAATTCCCAAGCAAAGTGCACATCCGCTTATGCGCAAACAATGGAAACCGTTGGATGGCATAACAAGCGATATTCAATTATTCTATATAATGAATAATTATGCAGCCCCGAAGACACTATCCTAACTAAACTCGAATGGTATCGCCTTGGAGGTGAGGTGTCGGAGCGTCAATCGCGTGACATTCTTGGTGTGCTGAAAACTCGCGCCAGTGGACTCGACCTGGCCTATTTGCGGAAATGGGCGAATGAACTCAAAGTCAGTGACATCCTGGAACATGCTTTGAAAGAAATGAAAAAAAAGAGGAGGTCTCTGGAAAATCTCCTGGTCTTCTGTTGCGCGGGCTGAGTCGAATATACAGGTGTAAATTCCAGCGGGTTTACTGAATGAACTAATCTTATCAGTGGAGGTTCTATATGATAAAAAAGTTCTCCAGAAATGAAGGCGCAATTTTGTGAATGGCAGTTCATGCTCGGGAGTAAAATAATTATTGATAACATATTATTGTAAAAAAAAATTTCTCTCTTCAAATCCAATCGCACACCCACATGCTGGAAATGGGTGGTTTTGAGTAGTTAGGCAGGTCGGTAAACCACCCTTCTACCTGACGCATAACATTAGATCATGGTCAAATCTCTTCGCCGGAAAGGAGTTTATCCACAATGGACATTCCACGAATATTCAACATCACTGAGAGTGCTCACCGCATCCACAATCCGATTTCAACGAATAAGCTTGCCACGCTCGGTGCGGCGCTGTGCCTGGAACATGGGGACCGTGTACTCGACCTCGGCAGCGGTTCAGGGGAAATGCTGTGCACCTGGGCACGCGATCACGGCATTATCGGTATTGGCGTCGACATGAGCCAGCTGTACACCGACCAAGCCAGACGCCGCGCTGTTGAGCTCGGCGTTGCTGATCAAGTCAGGTTCATCCATGGCGATGCTGCCGGTTTTATCGTTGACGAGAAGGTCAGTGTGGCTGCCTGCCTCGGCGCCACCTGGATTGGTGGGGGAGTCTCCGGCACGATCGACCTCCTGGCGAGGAGCCTGTGCGCCGGGGGAATCATCCTCATCGGCGAGCCCTTCTGGCGGCGGTTGCCACCAACGGAAGGTGCTGCCAGAGAGTGTCTTGCCCATTCAATCTCCGACTTCCTCCTGCTCCCGGAACTTCTCACATCATTCGGGCGCTTTGGCTGCGATGTCGTTGAAATGATCCTGGCTGACCAGGACGACTGGGACAGATACGAGGCGGCCAAATGGCTCAGCATGCGCAGGTGGCTTGATGCCAATCCGGACGATGAGCTGACGCAGGAGGTCCGAGCCAAACTGGACTCGGAACCTGTGCGTTACGCCTCTTTCACGCGTGAATACCTGGGCTGGGGTGTGTTCGCGCTGATGCAGCGGTGATTCGTTGGCGCATCGGGTGGATCACCACGGAAACAGGTTCCAACCTGTGATGCGGGGGGAATCGTTGCGCAGAAAAAATATCGAAGCTAGAATGATCAAGGAGGTAACAAATGCAACAACAAAGCGAACAAATACCAACGGCTCTTCTGGTCATTGATGTGCAAAAAAGTTTATTTGAAAAATCAACACCCATTTATCAGGCTGATGTGTTGCTTGAAAATATCATGTATTTAATTCATCGAGCCAGGCATGAGAGCACGCCTGTATTTTTCATTCAACATTCAAATCCTAAAGCTCTCGTAAAAGGCTCTGAAGGCTGGAAAATACACCCAAGGCTTCAACCGCTGGAAGAAGAAATGATCATCCACAAGCTCCACCCCAACGCGTTCGAAGAGACCAACCTTCAGGAAGAGCTGGAGAAAAGGAATGTCAGCCGAGTGGTTGCGACGGGTCTGGTGACCCACGGTTGTGTGAAAGCCACCTGTTTGGGTGCAATGGCGCGTGGATTCAAAGTTGTATTGGTCAGCGACGGCCACAGCAGCAACAGTGCAGATGCCGCTCAACTCATCAAGAAGTGGAACCGGTCTATTCAAGAAAAAGGTGCAACCGTGGTGGAAACTCGAGGGGTAAACTTTTAATTTTGAAGGCGGTGGAGAAGGGAAATCCAGATGAACACAGATGTTAGAAAAAGTAACAGATTCTGTGATTTTGAAATCGGATAATTTCTATTCCGTAATAAAAGGAAGATGATCGAAATGTTCTACGATGTGTCTGGAAACAGGGGGGGCACAATCTTTAATCAGCTGGTAATCAACAAGGTCTCGCCAGGTGGAAAATGGAGTCGGGAATGAAAACGAACACTCGCCTGATCAATCAATCAGATCTGCTTGCGATTATCGTAGAAAAAATCATCGCTGATTTTCGCGAGGACATCTCTCTATTTATCTGCTACGGCTCGTTTGTGACCGGTGAATATGGGTGCATGTCTGATATCGATTTCTTTTTTGTCCCAAAAACCGAAAGGGGAATTGAACTGGATTACCAATTCATCATCAATAATATTGGTTACGACCTGTGGCCTGTATCATGGGAGCGTTTAAATAGTATTGCCAGTCTTGAAGACCAGCCTGCCTCGATGTTCATTGATGGAATCACGCTGTTTGCCTCATCAGAAGACGATGAGGAAAGGCTGGAGGATTTGAAATCAAAGATCCTGCATAACCTAAAGGATGAAGTGGTAATCAGAAAGATGTCACGGAAGTATCTGGACAAAGCCAAAACCATTTACTTCGATATGAAAAACCACACAAGGGATACACTTTTTATTGACGCCATGCAAATCGTCGAGACGCTTTTGGTTGCGATTTCCTTGATGAATGGCACCTACCTAAGAAAAGGTCTGAAAAAGATTGACATTGAGTTAAAGCGGTTCTCGCTTGTTCCAAACATGTTCCTGGAAAAATACCGTGAATTGATCCATGCGGTGGACCAAATCGAAACATTACCTGTGGTAAAAGAAATGATCGCAGAAACTGATCATATGTGGAAATTAAAATTCGAAAACAATAAAAACCACGCGGAAATGGTTGGTTTTTATGAAGAGTTTAAATCTACCTACAACAAACTATTGTCTGCCTGTGACGAAGAAAACTACGAAAGCGCGTACTATGCAGGTTTTATGATCGACCGAGAAACACAATCTTTATTAACGCACTTCGCCGCTCCAGGAATGTTCCCGAGTATCATCGACACAGTCTTAATACAAAATTTTGAGAGCATAAAATCAATATGTCGTGAACACGAACGAAAGCTCGTAAACCTTCTCGAGGAGAAGGGTGTCAAGATTGCCAATTATAAGAACACCTGTGAATTTAGAAGGCATTTTCTGAAAAAAACCACCTGATAACAAGATCGCAGAGCGGTTGGGGCACAATGTTGTCTTCGGACAAAAGCAAATGACTGATTGATCATTCGCCCATGTTCTTGTTTGAAATGATTTTCGGCAGCACTATGGGATTGTTATTCAAGGAAAAAGTGAGCTGTGCGAAGGTATGGCCGTGTGCGTTGATCTGTGCTGCGCAGGGAGTCGGAACCAAGGATATTTAACTGCCATCCAGTCATCTAGGCAGCCATTAGCGTTGACAATATCTTTATAATGTGTATGGAATATATCATGCTGCCAATCAATATTCGCATCGGTCCCAGTTTCCGGTTAAATGTACCTTCAGGTAATTCCCTGCATAATCAAAGGAGGATCAAATGGCACAAGCTGGTATCCATGGGTTGATCGGTTTGGCAATCCGAAAATGGGTTCCTAAGGCGGAATGGTTGATGCTGGGAATCATTCTCGGTAATCTCTTTCCAGATTGCGACAACCTGGCAGTAGCAATCGCAACGATTGCCAAGTTACCCACCGCGGGACTGCATCGAACATTCACGCATAGTCTCTTCACCATCGTCGCCATCCTGGCAACTTTCTACATCATCTCCATCATCACGAAAAAGCCACGCTGGAACATGCTGGGAATTGGTTTGGGGATCGGATTGTCTATGCACATACTGATCGATCTGCTTATTTGGTTTAACGGTGTTGAAATTTTGTGGCCTATCAAATCGTGGGTAAACTTATGGAACGGTTACACACCGCCTGAGTGGGTGGATAAATTCATGTTGTCATCTGAATACTTATTCCTGGCGATATACTTTGTTTTCTTGTATTGGATGACACGCAAATATAAAACCGACCAGAATTTCCAGAAACTGCTCCTCATCTGGATCATTCTTCAGGTTACTCTGTTCATTGTATTCACTGTTTTAGCCTACATTCTGCGTAAGGGGTTTTTTACAATCAATGGAGCCGTTTATCTGTTCTCGCTGTTTCTCGCTATTGGCGTCACTATCCGGGCGAGAAAAACCATTGAGTCTTGGTAAAGTGAATAATCATTCATCAAAACCCTCTGCCTGAAACAGCATCCAATGGTGGGGCATGACCCTGCGTGTACCTTGTACGTTTTATAAGAATTGGTGCGATAATGTGGTGTGGGTTGGTTTGCCGTTCTGCCGTTGATGCAAGTTAATCGGCAGTTGTTATGATAAAAATATTGGATGAGGGAAGAAAATGGATTTTACGGTCGCACGCACATTCAGTTCGCTTTACATAGTTCTTGACATCGCCTGGCTTCTTATTTTCCTTGGTACATTGTTTTACTTTAAACGTCGCATGGCTGTCGTCGTGGGGCTGCTGGCAGGCATATTGTATTTTGCGGTGGATTATGGGATTTTTTTCCAGCTGCTCGGCACACGCCAGGTCAATGGCGCGGATCCATTCTGGTTCCTTTTGTGGCTCAGCATGAGCTATGGATTTACCAACTTTGCGTGGATATGGCTTTTATTGGATGGAGATCCTCATGCGGTTGAATGGTCCGTGTTCCCGATCATCGGCTGGATCACGATTGGGCAGTTAAGCCATAATTTCGGATCCGGATTTGCGCAAATCACTATCTCGCGCGGCACAGGAACATATCACGGCGTCATGGCCGTGATCCTATGCCTGGGTTATCTGTTCATCATCGTCAAAAACCTGACCGGGAAGGAGAAAGTGAATCTCCTCAGGTTAATGGCCATCGGTATCGGTGTTCAGTTTGCCTGGGAGGCTTCCCTGCTCATCAGCGGGATCCGGCCACCCTTGTGGCAGCCGATCGTGATCAACTCTCTGCTTGAGACCAATCTTGGAATGCCGATCATATATTACATTCATAGGTCAATTTCAAAGCGGTGGAATGAAGACCTGTCTAAAAATTTGTGGATCCAATCTGCTCACTGATCGCCACCGCAATGCAGCTACACCTCTGCATAGCTGCAGATCACTGCCAGTAAGACGGACTATCTGGCCAAATCACAAGTTTTCCACTAAGAACAATGATTTACATACTACATGGGCTCAATAATGAAGTAAATAAAACTATTCATCGCAATAAAATACCCTCAATTAGCCTTGATGTATCATGTCGGAATAAATCGATCAGGAGCGCCGATGCAGATAAAACCCCTCAAAGATGAATATCTTGAAGACGCCGCCCGGATGGTCAGCGACCGCTATAAATGCCTGCGCAAACAGGTGACACACCTGCCAGATTGTTATTCAGATTTTCTTAGCTTTCTGCCACTATTGCAGGCTCTTTTCAAGCCGGATGTCCCCGGGGTGGCAGCCTTTCAGGGGAAAATTCTGGCAGGCTTTCTGACTGGCTGGCAAATACCCGAATTCCGGGGCAAACGGAGTATCTACAGCCCGGAGTGGGCCAACGCCGCCCTCCCGGGAGATAGCGCCCGTATTTTCGAAGCCATGTACAGTCAAATCTCTGGTGAATGGTTCGCAAGGGGACACACTGCTCATTATTTGAGTCTGTTTCCGAACGACCAGCCAGCCCTTCAGCAGTGGCATCAGCTTGGTTTTGGCATGTTTTCTGTGGATGCTTTGCGCGGTTTAGATCCTGTCCCGCATGAGCAAACGGATGTTCAGATTCGACGAGCCGAGCCGCAGGATATCGATCGGGTTATAGCGCTTCAAAACGAACTATGGCTGTACATTAAAAAACCACCGATTTTTCTGTTAAACGAGAGGTACGATCGCGCATACTATGAGGAATGGTTGCTGAATTCCAAAAAAGCAGTCTGGCTGGCTTCTGTTCAGGGTGAACCCCTTGGGTTTATACGCATGGGACCTGCAGATGAGGATGTCTGCAAGATAATTTTTGAAGAAAAGACCACCAGTGTTTATGCCGCTTTCACGGTTGCACAGGCACGCTGCAAAGGCATCGCCACAGCGTTACTCGCCCATGCACTTGAATCTGCCCGGAATGAGGGTTACCTTCGCTGCGCGGTTCCTTTCGAGCCAATGAATCCGCTTGGATCACGGTTCTGGCTGCGGTACTTTCAGCCTGTATGTTATTCATTACTTCGCGTCATTGATGACCGGTTGACAAAAATTCCGGTCGGAGACTGAGAGAGCTTTCGTAAAGCAAATTCGAATTTTTTAATGATTAATCTTTGCTTAATATCCAAGGTTTAAAAATAGCATGTGTTGATCTGATCCTAGCGCAGCAATCTCAATACCAGAGTCAAATCAACAGTTTTGCCAAAATGTTTTGGGTTGATTGTACACGAGGTGAAGACTGCCAACCACTCACTACTGGACTCACGGGTCTTTTCATAAATATGAAGCGCTGATTTCTTCACTCAGGTCCATCCATGCCGGGTGGATTTCTGACCATGAGCTGTCAGAACAGCAACATCATCCTGTCAGGAGGGGTAAGCGCCTGAGCTGTCGGGCGAAGCTCTATAATCTGGATGAATCCACTTCTTGCTGTGGAAAGAAGAGGTTCTTGTTGCCTGGGCTTGCGTCAAGCCATCATCATTCGGGTAAAGAGGCGTGAACTAATAACTTGGAACTGCATGGTCATTGAATAAAAACGCAAGGCTGCGGATTGCGCAGATGATCGGGCTTAATTTTCTTTGAGCCCGACAACGATCAGAGAAAAAGGGCAGGTATGGAAAATTACAAAAGGATAACTTCGAAATGGTCGCGCATGATGATCATCATGGTTCTGTTTTTATCTGGCTGCGTGGAAATTTCAGAATCACGCTCACTCAGACTTGAAACACCCACTCCAGCCGCTATCTCACCTACGGAAACTCAAACTCCTTCTCGCACTCCATGTCCAGTGCAGGTAAATCAGGTAAATTTTTCTGCTGAAGATGGCGAGAATTTAATGGGCACATTGTACACAAGCGGTGAAAATCGATATATTGGAGTGGTACTGGCTCACATGGGTGCTCATCATGCTGATCAAACCAGCTGGGCAGATTTTGCGGAATATATCGCGCAACGGGGGTTTGGCGCGTTAACTTTCAACTTCCGAGAAGACAGGTCCAAGTTAGACCTGGATGTACTGTCAGCCATCGAATTCCTGCAGAATCAAGGCTATTCACGCATCGTGTGTATGGGTGCCAGCATGGGTGGAACCGCCTGTTTAAAGGTCGCCGTATCAAGTGAACTTGCGGGACTGGTGGTCATTTCCAGTCTCTGGACAACGGGCAGCGGGTCGGTAGGAAACGCGCTGTATGTGCGGCGTGAGAGTCTGGCGCAGCTTAACCTTCCAAAACTCTTCGTGACCACTGAGAATGACGGATTCGGTGTCCCGCCGACCATGAAGGCCATCTACGATGCCGCTCCAGAACCAAAAACTTTCGTAACCTATGCAGGCGGGGTGCATGGCACGGATATCTTCGATTCACCCCAGGGTGACGCGTTCCGAGAATTGCTTTTTAATTTTTTGGAAGGGCTAAATTAACGGAACAGTGCTTCTGGATCGATCCCAAAGCTGGATCAATCGATTTTGACACTGCTCCATGTCAGCGAGGAGGCTTGAATGATCGTAAAAATCAAAAAGCATAGTCCGACCCTTAAGGAGATGTTCCAGATCCCGATCGTTGGCGGAGGGAAGATCAATCCCGCTGGAGATAAGTTGGTTTTTGGGATGATGCATGTGGATGATTTTGAAGGGAACCAGATCAGAACATCTGCCTACATATTTGATCTTCAAACAGGCCGCTCTCGCCCATTCATCACGAATGAAGTCATCTCGCAATCATACTGGATAAATAACGACACTTTAGCCATTCGAAAACTTACCGGGGATTGCGGTTTTCAAATATTCATATATCAGGGTTTTGATGGGCCTGGGCGTCAGATCACTACCCAGCCGGGTGGTATTGATTTGTTTGCCCCGTTGAAAAATGGATTCGTTTATTCGGCAAAAAGGAAGAACCAGACAATTGTCCAGAGAGAAGAAAAACTTGGACGGTTCAAATTCGCTGGCGAAAGCGATTACGTTACTGGTCTCTATTTCATAGAATACAAGATAAGCCCGAATTGCCAGAGCGAATCCGGTGGCGACTCCAAAAAAGACAATCCGCCCGCGGTCCCGGTGGTCGATTTAAGTCCGATGCTGGAAAGATCGTTCGAGATTGACTCGATCGTTCCATGTCCACACGCCAACACTTTTTATCTGAACTGCCGCAAGTATGAGGACGAGTTTTCCCAGGAAATTACGGATTTCATCAAGATCGATCTGGAACCCAGCAGCTATGAAAAAAAGGCCGGGAATACCACCTGTTCCTCTCAAGCGCTTAAACTTGCCCTTCCTCAAGGTGCCAAGATCAAAGCAGTCTCTCCGGATGGTACAGCGATAATCGTTCTTTTTAAAGAAGGAGGCTCTGCCCAACACAGCCAGTCTGATCTCTGGGTGCTTGATCTGCAAAAGCCACAGTTTGATATTGGAAGCGGAGACCTGAAGCCCTGTCTTGAATGCATCACATCAACACTCGATCAGGAACCTCAGGATGTGTATTGGACTCGGGAAGGGATTTTCATGAGTTACTGGAACAAAAGCCGCTGCGAAATCGCCAGGCTTGCAAAAAATGGCGAGCCCGAGGTTTGGAACACCGGGGGTCTGTCCCCAATAACATTTTTTCTGAATGACTCTGCCCAGATATCCATGCGGGCAGCCTCTTCGGACAGGCTGGCTGAGGTTTATTGCGGCTGCCCGCATTCAAAAGGCTGGGATCTTCAACGCGTTACCGGTTTTAATGAGCAGTTCAGGGATTGGGACTTTGGTCAGGTGGAGTCCATTTGCTGGATGAGCAAAGATGGAACGGAAATCGAGGGCATCCTGCGCAAACCATCAAATTTCCAACCAGATAAGAAGTACCCCCTGCTGATCCATATCCACGGGGGACCCGCGGCGGTCTCGCCCTGCATTTTACTGGACAACAATAACCGCTACTTATATCCGATTGCGCAGTTTGTCAATCAGGATATCCTGGTACTGGAACCAAATTACCGCGGTTCTCTCGGCAGGGGAAACAAATTTTTATCGCTAAATTTTGATCATCTGGGATTTGGTGACATGTGGGATATCGAATCTGGAATTGATTTCTTGGACGACCAGGGATTCATAGACAGGGACAGAATTGGCTGCATGGGTTGGAGTCAGGGCGGCTACTTGAGCGCGTATGCAGCCATGCAAACGACTTTTTTTATTGCGGTAAGCGCAGGAGCAGCACTTTCGGACTGGCGGATTTATTACGCAGGTTCGGATGAACCCGGAGAAATTTTACTTTCCGGTAATCCACACGAGGAAAAGTCCGCCTGGGACAAATCAGCCCCAATCAGCGGCATCCAGAACGCGAAAACGCCCATCTTGTTCCAGCATGGGGAAAATGATCAAAGAGTCCCGCTGCTCAGCGCCATGGAAATGTACCGTGCATTGAAGCAAAGGGGAGTTCAAACCAGATTGGTGATTTTTTCTGGACAAGGTCATGGATTCTTAAGACCAAAAGAAAGCTATGCGCTGATGCTTCAGAATTTCCGCTGGTTTTTGCACTATTTAAAGGGTGAAGAGTTAGACCTATGTAAGGAAATCTAAGGAATACCGTTATTGTTCCATCATGAATCCTCATCGCTCCGATAAAGTCCATTTCTATCGATCTCTCTTCTCTACAGCCATCCATACCCTTTCCATTCCGCTGTCGCTGTACGACGGCAGATCCGGCAACCTCGCCCCCCTTCGGCCGGCCATCCCGATGTGTGGCGGAATGCTCACCCCGGCTATAGCCCTCATCCATAAAGCGAACAGCATGGCTTACAAGAAAGCGGTAGTTGATGCATGAGAATTAGTTGATGCTATTGCAAATTATTTCGTGGAAAAAATGAAATCAAGCGATCTCCAAAGAAGGAGAGCAATTGTTGATTGCTGAATACGTGAGAAAATTTATTGAAATGTCAGATTATATATTTCTTGCATTTTTTAATAACTACCTGCCATGAATACAAACCCCGCTCCAAAAGCCACCCGGTTGTCATCAAAATCGCCCTTAAAACCCGCTTCCAGCACTCTTTCAACAAATTCAAATCCGGGTAAATAACCATTGGCCTCAACATCATATTCCGCTGATGTCAAAATGGTTAAGTGGAGAATTGCACGCCCTTCGGACATCGGCTGGATTTGTTCCAAACCGGAATACCAGTTTCCAGGGTCAAACAAGATCACGGCCATGGTAACCACAAACCCGGAGGA
>CAZCHK010000025.1:0-31132 GCA_964498605.1 uncultured Anaerolineaceae bacterium
CAGTATCTCTGGAAAACCTATGTGCATGTTTCACGCTCCTGACGGCCACAGCCGTGACTGCATTATATCAATATTCCATTACTTCGTCACACCAGGCACCCGCCGGGATTCCCACAGGCGAACAGCCATCTGAAGCGTCTTCCTGATCTCCGGATCTGCTACCTCGGCGATCCCGCCAAAACGCTGGCCGGACACGAAAACGGATACCCCCAGGGACGGATCCGGGATCAGCTTGATGCGGGCGGCATTCGGTTCTCCCTGCAGAGACATCTCCTTCAGGATGTCATTGATCTCCTGGACCATGTCGACGGCCGGCGGAGCGACAAATCCCTTTTGAGGCTTCTGCCCGGGCGCAGACGCAGGCACGGCTGGTGCGGGGGCAGGAGGCAGCGGGGTTGATTCCACCTGCAATGTGCGCGTCTCGGCCGGGGCTGCCACCGCGTCAGGAACGCCCTGCGCGGGATGCGTCTCAAGCGGTTGATGCGGAGGCGTCTCGCTGCTGAGCTTTGGGGCTACAGTGCTTCTGCTCGGGTCATCCTGCTTCCTGCGGTTTACATTGCCTGTGATCGTGACGGTCAAGGCGCCCAGGAAAAATCCGAGCGCAACGAGGAATATGTAAATGATGATGTCAGTCATGGTTCATCCCTTTCAAAACAAGATTTGGCATTTGGGGCAGAAGTGCGTACCGCGCTGCCCCACCATAATCCTCTCGATGGGTGTGGCGCAGCTTCGGCAAGGATCTCCACCGCGTTGATAGACATTGAAATCATTCTGGAACTGGCCTCCGCGGTAGACCCAATCAATGCTCGCGCCGTTCCTGTCTATTCCCAATTGTAAAACCTGCCGGATGCTTTTGAGCAGTATTTCTGCCAAAAGCGGCGTCACGTGATCCGCTTGCGTCAGCGGGTGGATACCGGCTATGAACAACGCTTCGTCTGCGTAGATATTTCCGATGCCCGCCAGGAAGCTCTGATCCAGCAGCAGCGTTTTGATGCGTTTTTTCCTGGACTTCAGCAGATCATACAAACTATCCCCAGTCAGCGCTTCGTCAAATGGCTCAAGCCCAAGGTGGCTGCAAACCAGCGCCGGGTCTTCCGTGAACCAGATCCGTCCAAATTTGCGGGTATCGTTAAAAACCAGCACCTGCTGACTGCTCAAATCGAACGTGACCCTGTCATGGGCATTGAGAATCCTTACAGCATTCACAGCGGTCAGATCCCCGCTCATGCGCAGGTGAACAAACAGCCAGCCGCAGCTTAATCCGATCGAGATATATTTTCCCCGTCGGTTGATTGATCGTATGGTCGCTCCCGCCACACGCCTCTCAAATTCGGGGACACCTGGACAGGCAATGCTTTTTTTCCACAGGACATTCACTTTCGTGATCGTGGCACCCAGGATCGCTTCACTCCCCCTTCCTCCCTCGCGCAGTGATCTCGCGATCGTTTCTACTTCTGGCAGTTCAGGCATCTACTCCTCAAGAAAAACCCGGCCTGTAACCCCGGGTTTTCGGATTCTCGCGTTATTCTCCAAACAGCTCCCCCACGCTGCGGCCTTCATTCGCCCTTTGAATGACTTCAGCCAGCAGGTTCGAAACCGACAGGATGCGCAGCCGGCCGCCGAACAGGGCTGCTTTCTCCAGATCGATGGGGATGGTGTCCGTTGTTACAAATTCCTTGACAGGCAGTTCTGCCAGCCTTTCAGCGCAATCCTGTGAAAGGATCGGATGCACAAAAGTCATGTAAACATCCCGGCAACGCCCCTCCTTCACCATGCGCACCGCGGATACCATGGATATCCCGGTGTCCACCTCGTCATCGACAAGGATCACGTCACGGTTTTCCACCTCGCCGATCAGGGTCAGTCCTTCAGCCTTGGCGTCATTGGCAACGCGGCGTTTTTCGATGAACGCCAGGGGTGTGTCCATTTTTTCAGCAAAATTCCTGGCTTTCTTGGCGAACCCGAGATCCGAGGAGACCACCACCGGCTTGTGGAGTGTTTTTTTGATGGAAAGCAGGTAATCCAGCAGCAGGTGAAAGGCGGACAACACGTCACCAGGTATGCTGAAGAAGCCCTGTATCTGACCGGCGTGCAGGTCCAGGGTCATATACCGATCAGCCCCGGCGACCTCGATCATGTCCGTTACCAGGCGGGCTGTGATCGGCACGCGCGGTTGATCCTTTTTGTCAGAGCGCGCGTAGCACATGTACGGCACCACCGCGGTGATGCGGGACGCTGAGTCCAATTTGAGCGTTTGCAGCAGGATGAGCAGCTCCATCAGGTTGCGGTGAACCGGCTTTGGGGTGGTCTGGATTACGTAGCAGTCCTGTCCCCGGACGCTGTTCTTTAATTTCACAAAAAGATTGCCATTGGGGAATTCAATGATATCTCGCGCGCAAAGGGGTACACCGATCTGATCGGCGATTTTTTGCGCCAGTTCCGGACAGGCGGTTCCAGCAAACAGCTTGATGTCACCAAAACGCATCCGGTCATGATGAATTTGCGTATTTGCCATCTTTTCCTCTCTCCCTGGGGTCCTTGCCTGGTTTGATTGTATCGCTTTACGGGTTGAGCCGGGTAGGACCTCTGAATATGTAAACCGCTTCGCGGATGTTGTTCAAACCAAGCATGCTCATCACCGTTCTTGCCAGGCCCAATCCAAATCCTCCATGCGGCGGACAGCCATATTTGAAAAAGTCCAGGTAATACTGCAGGGGCTCCAGGCGCAAGCCCTTCTCCACGGCCTGCTTTGCCAGGATGTCGTAACGGTGTTCACGCTGGGCTCCCGTGGTGATCTCCAGGCCGCTGGCGATCAGATCAAAACTGCGCGTCAGGTTGGTGTCCTCCGGGCAGCGCATATGATAGAAAGGCCGGACACTGATCGGCCAGTCGGTCAGGAACACGAAATCGTGATCGAATGTCTCTTTGACATACGCCGCGATTTCACGTTCGCCTCCGGGATCGATATCGCCTTTTTTCTCCCTGGGCAGCTCGTACCCGCGCTTTTTGAGAATTTCCACGGCTTCACGCATGGGAATGCGCGGAAAAGGTACTTCGGGAACAACCAGGTCATGCTGGAGAAGCGAATGGATCTCTTCACCGTGGGCTTCTTTCACTTTTTGAATCGTATATTGAAGCCAGCGCTCCTGGAATGCCATCACGCTCTCGTGACTGTCCACCCAGCTCATTTCCATGTCGACGCCGGTGAACTCCGTCATGTGCCGCGAGGTGAAGCTGGGGTCAGCCCGAAAAACGGGGCCGATCTCGAAGACTCTCTCAAAACCAGCCGCCATCGCCATTTGTTTGTAGAACTGGGGGCTCTGCGCCAGGTACGCCTTGCGGTCAAAATAGGCCATCTCGAACAATTCTGCACCGCTCTCACTGGGTGCACCCATGATCTTGGGCGAATGGATCTCGAGAAAACCATTCTGAACCCAGTATTCTCGCATGGCTGCTTCGGCCGTGGTTTGCGCCTTGAAGATGAGCAGGTTTTCGGGCCGGCGAAGATCAAGATAGCGCCAATCCATGCGATAATCGATCGCCGGCAGGGTTTCCGCAAAAGGATCGAACGGGACGGGAATTTGCGCCATGCTTTCGATGTTGAGCGATTCCAGCTGGATCTCCAGCCCTCCAAGTTTGACGACCGGGTTATCGACAACCGTGCCAGTGATGGTCAGAGCGGATTCAACCGCGAGCGTGGAAATCACAGCGCCCATTTCTTCATTGCCTGGCCGATAATGTGCGACCTGCACCAGGCCGGTCGCGTCACGCAGGATCAGAAACTGCATCTTTTTCTGGTCCCGCAGGGTCTGAAGAAACCCGTGGATCTTCACCTTCTTTCCAACCGATTTCCTCAACTCAACAATGTGTGTTCTTTCCATACCTGCTCCAGTCAACAGAATCCACGCAGGGATGACAAGCCTCCCAAGAAAGCCCATCTTTCCTGCCCATGAGTAATTATAGTATTTGTTTCAGCACCTGATAGGGTGAGATCTTGCGCTCGCTGATATCCGCCAGGATCTGCTTGAATTTCATCTGGTCAGAGCTGTCGCGCCAGTTTTGCATCAAACGCATCCCGATCAGCAGCTCCAGCTCACTGCGCAGCCGCTCAAAATCACGCTTCTTCCACTCTCCACTCTGCAGCAGGAACTGCCTGTGCTGGCGTATCCCGGCCACAACTTCCGCGATGCCTGCTCCATCAAGCGAAATGGTCTTAATCACAGGCACCTGCCACAATTCACGTTCCGGTCTTGAAGGCATTGCCAGTTCAAGGCTCATTTTTAACGTGCGTTCCGTATTTTCCGCCCCAGGAAGATCCGATTTGTTGACAACCAGGATGTCCGCGATTTCCAGGATCCCGGCTTTGATGGCCTGGATGTCATCCCCAAACCCCGGCGCCTCAACGACAATGGTCGTGTGCGCCAGGCGGGCGATTTCAACCTCTGACTGCCCGGCTCCCACTGTTTCAATGAAAATCGTTTCGAATCCAGCCGCGTCCATGGCCTGGACCACAGCTGCCGTTGAACGCGCGATCCCCCCCAGAGCCCCCCGGCTCGCCATCGAGCGGATAAATATTCCTTCATCGCCGTGCAGATCCTTCATCCGCACCCTGTCTCCCAGGATGGCTCCCCCGCTGAAGGGGCTGGAGGGATCCACGGCGACAACCGCCACTTTCACCTGCCTGCCGCCCTCCTGCGCTTTGCGGAACTGCCGCGCGAGCTGGTTAGCCAGGGAGGATTTTCCCGTGCCCGGCGCGCCCGTGATGCCCACCAGGTGCGCTTTTCCGGTGTGCGGGAAAAGCTCGTCCAGCGCGTCCTGCCCGGCGGGATCGTTGTTCTCGACCAGTGTCAGCAGCCTGCTCAACGCCAGCCGATCGCCGCCCAGAATGGCTTTTACGTTTACCATTTCCTATGCGCCAACAAGTGACTGGATCTCCTCGATGACCCTGGTGGTGGATGTCCCAGGTCCGTACACGCCGGTAACTCCTTTTTCCATCAAGGCGGGGATATCCTCCTCCGGGATGATGCCGCCCACGAACACTTTGACATTGTTCTGGCCGTTGCCGCGGATCAGTTCCATGATCCTTGGCACCAGCACCATGTGCGCGCCGGACAGGATCGACAGACCCACCACATCCACGTCCTCCTGCAGCGCGGCCTCGGCCACCATCTCGGGCGTCTGGCGCAAGCCGGTGTAGATCACCTCCATGCCCGCGTCGCGCAAAGCCCTCGCCACGACTTTCGCGCCCCGGTCGTGTCCGTCCAGCCCGGGCTTGGCAATCAGAACTTTGATCTTCTTTTCTGTCATGTCCACTCCGTAAGGTTTTTGAATGATCAAATTATACCCCGGTGGGACTTTCGATCGTGACAGGACAGGCTGATTTTGCTCATGTTGATGGGGGAGGTTTATCCTGCCGCTTGACAAATATTCACCTCGGGACTATAGTAGCCAGAATTTGGTCTGGAAACAACAATTGAATATTGGGATGACAGCGGCTGAATCTCACCAGTGGTGAGACAACGAGGAAGAGGTTCCCTTCTGCGAAGAAGGCGCTAATCCTGAAGGGGAAAATTTCAGGAGAAAATCGATCGATCAGCGGATGCCTCTGAAGCCCGTCACAGGCTTCCCCTTCCCTTCCAGCAAAGGACTGGATCAAAACCCGTCGGCGACGGCGGCGACAAATCCAGCCCGGTGACCCGTGAACAAAACGGAAACAAAAGGTCCATGGAAGGGTTTGCCATTGTTCTAGCTCGAATCATCATAAGGCATGCCCGGGCATGCCTTATTTTATTTGGATAGGAGAACACGATGGAAAAACAGCAGCTGTTGGAGAAAATCAAGGCGGATGGCGTGAAGTACATCTCTTTCCAGTTCAGTGACGTCACTGGAACCGTAAAAAGCCTGGACGCCCCCGCTGAACGATTGGGCCAGGCACTGCAAGAGGGCATCTGGTTCGACGGGTCATCCGTCGAGGGGTTCGCCAGAATACAGGAAAGTGACATGCACCTGAGGGTGGATATGGATACCTATGCCGTTCTTCCCTGGTCACCAACCGACATGCGGCGCGCCCGTCTTTTCTGTGATATTTACTCAACGGATAACGTGCCCTTTGCTGGAGATCCCCGCGGCGTGCTAAAACGCCAGTTGAAAAGAATCGCTGATCGCGGCTGGGTTTTTAATGTCGGACCTGAACCGGAGTTCTTCTTGTTCAGGCGCAACGGCGATCCCACCACCCTCCCGGTTCCACACGATGTCGGCAGCTACTTTGATTTCTCCCCCAACGATGAGGCCGTGAGGGTGCGCACGGAATTAATGGAAGCACTGCGGTCGATGGGCCTGGAAATCGAGGTGGGTCATCACGAGGTGGCGCTGGGTCAGCACGAGATTGATTTCCGCTTCGCCGACGCGCTGAAGGCGGCAGACAACGTGCTGACTCTCAAGTACACGGTCAAGGCCATCGCGGCACAGCACGGCCTGGTCGCATCGTTCATGCCCAAACCCTTGTTCGGCATCAACGGATCAGGCATGCACTGTCACCAATCCCTGTTTGATCAGGCCGGTGTGAATCTCTTTTTCGATGCTGAAGATGAATTCCACCTTTCCCCCCTGGCGTATTCCTTCATCGCCGGTCAGCTGCTTCACGCGCGCGCCATGTCAGGTATCCTGGCACCCAGCGTGAACTCGTACAAACGACTTGTGCCCGGTTATGAAGCCCCGGTGTACATCGGCTGGGCGCAAACCAACCGCTCAGCGTTGATCCGCATTCCCCGTCATAACAAGGGCAGCAACCAGGCCGTGAGGGCTGAGCTGCGCTGTCCCGATCCTTCCTGCAGCCCGTACCTGGCATTCAGTGCCATGCTGGCAGCTGCCCTGGACGGCATCGACCAGGGGCTCACACCGCCACGGCCTCTCAACAACGTGAATGTGTACGAATTGAACCCCGCTGAGCGATCTGAAATGGGCATCACCGCGCTGCCCGGATCGCTCCTGGAAGCGCTTGAAGAATTGGATCGGGATGGGATCATCAAGGAAGCCATCGGCTGCGAAACCTATCATGCCTTCCGGAGAGCCAAACTTTCGGAATGGGATGATTTTCGCATCCATGTCACGGATTGGGAGCGCGCCCGGTACCTGGAAATGATATAGAATATACAAATACCATCCGAAATCCAAGAATGGAATCTTCATCTCAGCGAGGAAATAATGCCGGCCTACTCACCCATCCTCTCCGTGATCACCGCCGTGATCGAACTCACCGCTGCCTTCTGGGCTTTAATAAGGGGTGGACGCAGATCGGTGCGCTTTTCCGCTGCCGCGGTGCTGTTCTTACTGGCTGCGTATCAGATCATTGAAGCCGTCATGTGCGCGGACCCGGAGAAGTTCGCCGCGCTTGGCAGAGTCGCTTTCCTGGTCGTGCTTTGGCTTCCCCCAACGGGGCTGCTTCTGCTGGCGTTTATGCATCCTTCGCGGCTCAACCGCTGGTTTTCCTGGTGCGGGTACGCCCTGGCCCTGGGTATTTTCACCTGGATGGTCGTCGATACCCACCCGGTGGGAGTGTCCGTGTGCCTGGTCGTGTTCGCCCGCTATTACGATGTCGTGCCGCGCCTGCTGGCAGTGGTCTACGGCGGGTTCTATCAACTGGGCTTACTGAGCATCCTTTTCCTTTCCGCCATCAGCACAGCCAGCGTGGAGGAGAGCATTCAACGCCGCCAGATCGCCCAGCTGTTGTTTGGGTCGCTGGCGTTCATCGTTCCCAGCATGATCGTGGTGAACGTGATTGAGATGGCAAAGGGTGCCCTGGCCTCGATCCTGTGCCATTTTGCCCTCCTGCTGGCAATATTCATCATGCGCATATTGTGGCTGGAAAAGCGCAGTGCCTGATGAGGATATGCACGGCAAGTGACTTTCCAGCCAGGCCTTTTGCCATGCGGAGATTCTAACGAACCTCATAAATGCTCGGTGTGATCGTCTGTGGTAAACTTATGCCTCTAAACTGAACATTTCGAGGTCCTATGCCTGTTATCTATCCTTTTACGGCCATCGTCGGCCAGGAGCGCATGCGCCGGGCGCTTGTCTTGAGCGCCATTTATCCCAAAATTGGCGGTGTTCTTATCCGCGGGGAACGAGGTACCGCCAAATCCACGGCAGCCCGGGCGCTATCGGTACTGCTGCCCCAGGTGAAGGCGATCAAGGACTGCCGTTTCGGCTGCAACCCGAACGACCGCGCGACATGGTGCACGGAATGCCGGGAGCGATTCAAGAACGGGGAAAAGATTCCTTCCATCACGCGTCCAACCCCCTTCATTAACTTACCTGTATCCGCCACGGAGGACCGCGTGGTCGGCACGCTGGACATCGAGAAAGCCATCCAAAAAGGCGAACGCCATTTTGAACCCGGCGTGCTGGCCGCGGCGAATCACGGTCTGCTGTATATTGATGAAGTGAACCTGCTGGATGACCACGTGGTGGACATTCTGCTGGATTCCGCCGCCATGGGCATGAACATCGTTGAGCGCGAGGGGATCTCCTTCACGCACCCCGCGCGTTTCATCCTGGTCGGGACAATGAACCCGGAAGAGGGCGATCTGAGACCCCAGCTGCTGGACCGCTTCGCCCTGTCGGTCGACATTCACGGTATTTCCGAACCGCGCGAACGCGTGTCCATCATGGAGCGCAACATCGCCTTCGAGAAAGACGCCGAGTCTTTCCGCCAGTTATGGCTGCCCAAAGAGGAAGAGCTGTCAAAGCAGATCGCCAACGCCGTTGAGATCGTTGATAAGGTCACCTACACCAGCCGCGACCTGTTGAACATTGCCGCACTTTCCGCATCGCTCAACGTGGAGGGACACCGCTCCGACCTGGTCATTCTCAAAGCCGCGCGCGCCCAGGCTGCTTTTGAAGCCCGCACCCACATCACCGAGAGAGACATCGCTCTGGCGGCGGAGCTTGCCCTGCCGCACCGCATCAAGCGCGGCCCGTTCCAGGAATCGGAAGTGACCATGGAAGAACTGGCGGAGCGCATCGACGCCCTGCAGGGCGCTTCCTCCACCGGCAAAGAGAGCGACGAAGGCGATCCCACCCCAACAGACGAAAACCGCTCCCCAAAAGTATAGACTCGGGGCAGGAAGGCGAACCTGCATCCGAAAAAAATCGCGTTGAACCTACCGCCCAGGGGGTGTTCCAGACCCAGTCCACGAACTGGTGGAGCGGCGGGGAGAAGGTTCGCGTCGGTGAGCAGTTCGAAACTCGCCGGCTGGATACCCCATTGGATAAAATGATGCGCAGCCACGGCGGGAAGCGCAGTCAGACCCGCACGGAACGCAAGCGCGGAAGGTACGTGCAGTCCCGTCCAGCCAACGGCGATGTCAGCGACATTGCCTTCGATGCCACGCTGCGCACCGCCGCTCCCCAGCAAAAAGAACGCAAGAAGAAACCAACGAACGTGGCGTTCGTTGTCAAGCCAGCGGACTACATGAAAAAGATCCGTGTCCGGCGCGCCTCCAACCTGGTCCTGTTCCTGGTGGATGCCTCGTGGTCCATGGCGGTCGCCGAGCGCATGGCAGCCACCAAAGGAGCGATCCTTTCGCTGCTGACGGATGCCTATCAACGCCGCGACCGGGTGGGGTTGATCGTCTTTCAAAAAGACCGCGCCACGCTGGTCCTCCCGCCGACCAATTCCGTGCTGCTGGCGAAAAAAGCCCTCACCGACATTCCCGTGGGTGGAAAGACCCCCCTGTCGGCGGGATTACAGATGGCCTACGATGTGCTGCGCCGTGAAAGGATCCTTCATCCTGATATCCAGCCTCTGCTGATGGTGCTGACGGATGGCGCGGGGAATGTATCCCTGGGTCACATCCCCCCGCAGGAAGAGATCAAGCAGCTGGCTGAACGCATCGCGGCGGAGAACCTGCATTCGGTGGTCGTCAACATGGAGCACGCCGCCTTTGACCAGGGGCTGGCGCAGTCACTGGCTGACTCCCTGCAGGCACCCTGCTACACGATCACGGACCTCAAAGCTGAGAATTTGTACTTCACTGTGCGCAAGGAAATGGATCAAGCCCAATCTCTGAAACTGCCGGATCTCAAGAAGTAGGCCGCATGGATTTTTTTTCACTCTTCCTGATCGCCCTCGGACTGGCGATGGACACTTTCGCGGTGAGCCTGGGGATCTCGACCTGTAACCAGCAGCGGGATTGGCGGCAGATCCTGCGCCTTTCCTTCCACTTCGGACTTTTCCAGGGGCTGATGACCCTTCTGGGCTGGCTTGGGGGCAGCCTGATCGCGAAATGGATCGTCCAGATCGATCACTGGATCATCTTTGGACTGCTGGGCTGGGTGGGAGCCCACATGATCGTGAGCAGCTTCTCAAAAGGTGAGCAGATAAAACGCAGCGATCCCTCCCGGGGCTGGTCGCTCATCCTGCTTTCCGTCGCGACCAGTCTGGATGCCCTGGCGCTGGGGATCGGCATGGCTTTCCTGCCCATTCAGATCGGATGGGCAAGTCTGCTCATCGCGGGGGTTTCATTCCTGCTTTCCACGGTAGGCGGGCTCACGGGCTGCAGCCTGGGTATGAAATTTGGCAGGCGCATGGAGCTCCTCGGCGGCATCCTCCTGATCGGTATCGGTATCCGCATTCTCACCAGCCACCTTCTGACGGGCTAGGTATTCAAAAAACCGTTGACCGATTGTAAAGTCAACCCGGGCAATCATTTTGTATAATCAGCTTGAGGTGATGCGATGAGACGGTTTTCGACTCTGCTCATTTGTGGCGTGCTGGTAATGTCTGTTCTTGCCGGGGCCTGTGAGTTTCCAACGCAATCGGATTCCACGTTGAACATTGCAGGTTTCGTGTGGAACGACTTCAACCTCAACGGACTTCAGGAGCCCGATGAGAAAGGGATTCCTGGAGTTCTTGTGACACTTTTCGAGGAGAGCGGTAAGAACGTAGCCGAAACATTCACGGATGCGCAGGGGAATTACCTGTTCACCGACAACCTCCAAACAGGATTGAGCTACTGGTTGATGTTCACGCCGGCGTCACCCTTCACGATCATGGACGCCGGGGACGACTCGGTTGACAGCGACGTGGATCCCAATACCGCTCAAACAGAACCGTTCAAGCTGGAATCCTCATCACCCGGCGCGGATTTCGACGCTGGATTGATCCTGCCCGAGGATGAATTCGCCACGCAGACACCCACGCCCACCCCAACGGACGCTCCCGCTGAAGCTCCCACGCCCACGCAAACGCTCACACCCACCCCGCTGGCATACGGCCCGGATGAGTTCCCCCCGGATGTCGACCCGCTCACCTGCCTTGGTTCCAGCAGTCCCGAGATGCTCCTCCTTCCGCCCGCGTTGATCTCCATCACCAACTTCCCTGAGAACGCGCGCCCACAAGCCGGGTTGGATTGGGCGGCGTGGATCCTGGAGGGATACATCGGAGAGGGAATGACGCGTTTCCTGGTCATCTTTCACGGCCAGTATCCGCAGGCTCTGCCCGGGGAGGGAATGCTGGATGATCCACAGATCGGTCCGATCCGCTCCGGTCGTCTGTGGTACGAAGACGTGCGCCAGCTGCTGAACGGCTTCATCATCATGGCATCCGCAGGCGCCAACACGCGGTCGCAGTTGAGCAGCTTCACGAACATCTTTGGCAGTGACGAAGGGGATATCAACAGCGCCTTCGTGCCGATCCTGCAGCTGCAGCAGATCGCCCAGAACAATCAAAGCCAGCTGGGAAGCGGCGCGCTGAGCAGCAATGCCTGTTCCGAGCTTCCGCCGCAGGGGGGAGAGACGGCCAACAGCCTGTGGGTGCGCTGGAGTTTCCTGAACCAGGAGTTCTTCCGCTTCAACCCGCAAAGCGCGGCGTACAACCTGTACCAGAACGACACGGTGGAAGGGAACATCTTCACGCAGGCCACCGATCGGCTGAACGGGAATCCACTCACCTTTGAGAACGTGATCATCCTGTTCGCCAATTACACGGCCACCTCGGAAACTGCCATGAGCATCGAACTGCTGGACGTGACCAGACCGGCCATGGCCTTTCGCGATGGAAAGGTGTACCAGATCCAGTGGACGACCAGGAACAGCGAATATGAGTTCACGACGGGCAAACGCCGTCCAATCCGCTTTCTGGATATGGAAGGCAACCCCTTCCCCCTCAAACCCGGACAAACCTGGATGCTGATCATGCCCACCTGGACGCAGCCCTATGAAACCGTGGACAGCGAGGATTACATGACCCGCCTGCGGCAGGTTTCTCCCGGTTCAGGGCATTGGGCGGTGATCTTTTACCCTCCGAAGATCCAATAGGTAAGCAAAGCGACCTGTAACAAGGTCGCTTTTTTTGGCTTTATGATCCGGCAAGATGCTGCTGAAATTCTCGACTCGAGGCGTACCTCTGCAGTTCATTGATCCGTTTCATGATCATCGGATGCGATTGCAGCGCCTCGCTGATCCCTGCGCCGAAGCGGTCATCCTGTTGATCCAGAAGCGCCAATGCCTGCTGGAAGTGCTGCTGTGAGCGGATGTCCCCCAGCGCCAGTTCGACAAGCGTCAGGATGGCCTTGTTCAGGTTTCCGCAGGCGATCAGCCCCGCCCTGTCCGCCGAATACTCGCAGGCCCGGTTCCAGGATTTGAAAGCCAGCGTCAGGATCGCGGATAATACGACATTCGTCGGCACTCCCGCCATGCCGCCCAGCAGCGTATTCAGCCAGGTGTGCCCCAGGGCGACATGCCCCAGTTCGTGCCCGATGACAAATTTCAATTCTTCAGCGTCCATGATCTCCAGCAGCGAACTGTACAGGACGACGGTCTGCGGTTTGCCCAGCCCGAAAGTGTACGCGTTTCGCTGCTGGCTTCGCACCAGGAATAACTCGACCCCATGCACATCCAGTTTTCCCGCCGCTTCGATGGCCAGCCGGGTGAGTTCGGGTGAAGACCTGCCGTCCACATGGTACGCCTGCCGGACCAGTTGAGCATGCATGCTCCTGGTGCTGGCATAAGACATGAAGATCATCAGCACTGCCAGGAGAAGCGTTATGCCGTACGTGAATAACGCGCTGACGATAAGCACCGCCAGAACGATGAGGAGCGCAATTATGAATGTTGAGCTTTCTGAAGGGTATCGAAAATTCGTTTTAGCCATGATTTAGATCTTCTTTCCTGTGAGTGAATAATCGCAGCAAGTACCAAGCGGGCAGCTCTCACAGCCGGGATTGCGTGGGTGGCAAATCTCCCTTCCCAACCGTATCAGGTTCAAATGCGCGTGCCCGTACTCGCGGGCGGGGAACAGCTGCTCCAGGTGCGCGTGTGTTTTTTCTACGTTCATCGATGCCGGGCGCAGTCCCAGGCGGCCCGAAACACGGTAGACATGCGTGTCCACCGGGAATGCCGGCATACCCAGCGAGAACTGCATCACGATAGCCGCGGTTTTCAAACCCACACCTTTGAACTTCAGCAGCCACTGCTTGACCTGCTGAGCAGTCATCCCGGCCAGGAAACCCAGATCAAGACTGCCGTGCTCTCGCGTGATCTCCCGTAGCATCGCCTGTATGCGGCCGGCCTTTTGGTTTCCCAA
This sequence comes from uncultured Anaerolineaceae bacterium, assembly GCA_964498605.1. Lineage (GTDB taxonomy): Bacteria > Chloroflexota > Anaerolineae > Anaerolineales > Anaerolineaceae > JBGQAS01. The sequence continues at coordinate 13,586 of CAZCHK010000025.1, forward strand.
CCCGGCTGTGCGGATCGCCTCAACCAGGTCCGATGCAGGTGCGTCCCTGACTGCTTCCCAATCAGGAAACGCCCCGCGCATGGACTGGTACGCCTTATCCCGGTTGCGATCGTTCGTGTTCTGCGACAAAATGGTCAGGATCAGCTCATCCAGGGGATCGGTTCGGCGCCAAACCGGTTCACCGAACACATCCAGCAGTCGTGCACTGATCCTGCCTGCGGCTGCTTTCAACGTGTCCAATTCGTTTGCCAGCATGTTTGAGATGCGCTCTGCAGAACGAAATCAACCAGCATTCAGCTGCCGCTGGATGACATACTGCTGCAAGCCATAGCGCAGTCGGTCGAGGTACATATGCTCCTTTTTCGCCGGGAAATCGATCGCCTTCATCAACCCACGCGCGGCATGGTCGATGTCAGAGACGGAGACCTGCTTTTTCCCCAGGCCGTCCAATGTTTTCTGGGCTTTTTCAAGAAATCTGATTTGTTCGCGGACCTGTTCCACTGCCACCAGGCCTCCGCGGCTGCAGACGATCAGGTGGTTCTTGTATGGATTGGCCAGCAGTTCTTTTAAATTCAACACCCACAGTGGAATATCTGCCTGAGCCAGGAATGGGGGCTGGTTGATCGCGACCGTGTCACCGATGAAAACAACTCCCTGCGTGGGGAATGTTACCCACAAGCTGTCTGGCGCCGGACCCGGCTTGTGTATCAAGTGGATGGTGTAATCATCGGCCTGGAGCTGCATGCTTTCGGTGAACGTGATCTCGGGCAGCACCCACCGCGCCGTTGGCAAATTGTCCAGATGCTCCCATTCGGCGCCCGTGTTGATCGCCTGCGCCTTCAGGGTGACGGGTCGGTTGCGAAATGTCTGGCCGATGAGTTCATGCCCGATGACATTGCATTCCATCGACCGCGCCCCGATGGTGCGGTCAAGGTGCGAGTCCAGACAGATCAGCTGACGATTCATACCGCTGTTCAGATTGAGGAGTGAAGACCTCCAGTTCCTGATATCTTCCATCCGTATCGGTGAATCGATCATGACCAGCCCGTGCGGCCAATCCACCGCCCCCAAAACGATTCCCGGATAATCCTTCTGTACAAAAATTCCTGGCGTGATCTCCTGCATAGCTATTCCTCAATCCTATTCAACGGGCAGGGTAAAGATGAATTTGCTGCCTTCACCCAGATTGCTTTCCACCCAGATCTTTCCACCGTGTGCTTCCACGGCAAGACGGCAGAACGCCAATCCCAATCCCACGCCGCGCGGCGTGCCTTCAGTTTTCACCCTGATAAATTTTTCAAAAATTGATGAGCGCATGTTCTCAGGGATCCCGCTTCCCGAATCCTTGACCCAGATCTTGAGCTTCCTGCCTTCCATCTTTCCCCCCACCGCGATCGCCCCGTTGGAAGGCGTAAACTTGATCGCGTTTTCCAGCAGGTTGATGATCACCCGGCGCAGCATGTCAGCGTCTCCCTGGATGGTGGGGGTTTTGCGGGGAAAACTGAGGGTCAGGGTCTGCTTTTTCGTCTCCACATTTGGCTGCACGATCTCACGTGCTTCTTTGGCCAGGTCGGACATATCGACGCTTTTGATGTTGGTGAGCGCTTTGCCTGACTCAAGCAGATTGATATCCAGCAGTGAGCTGATCAACCTTTGCATCCGCTCAGCTGAGCGGTTGGCAATCTGAAAAACGGATCGGACGGTGGAAGCGTTTTCTGCCGGGAGCATGCTGTCCATGATCTCCAGGCTGGATGAGATGTTTGCCAGTGGCGCGCGCAGATCATGATAGATCATGGCTGCCAGGTCTTCCCGAAGCTGGTCCAGCTCCACACGCTCGGAAAGGTCCCGCAGGATCCACTGCACGAATTCATTCCCTTCAAAGGCGATCTTCTGCATGTGGATTTCGACCGGTACGACAGAGCCGTCCGCCCTGCTCAGCCTGGATTCATAGACGATGGTTTTCTCCGCGCAGATACCCGCATAATGATCCAGGAATTCTTTTTTCGAAATTGAATGCAGGCTCTGGATATTCCGCCTGGTCAGAACCCCATAATCCAGTCCGATGGCGACCATGGCCTGTTTATTGGCTTCAAGGATCTTCCCTTTTGGGTCCGTGATCAGGATCGGATAGATGCTGTATTCAAACAGGTCGCGGTACCGCTGATGGGCCGCATTGAGTGACGTGTACAGTGTTGCGTTGTGAACAGCGATCCCGGCAATATCCGCTATCGCTTCAAGCAGCACCAGGTCCTCCTCCTTGAAATAACCAGGCTTGGCACTGACCAGCGTGATGATCCCGTTCAGCTCGTCCTTGCGCATCAATGGCACGCAGATGGCCGATTTCGGCTGATCCTGAACGATGTTGTCCACCACCGTCTGGAACCAGCGCGGATCGTTCTGTGTGTTCTCCACGATCACGGTTTTCTGGTTCTTGATCACCCATCCCGCCAGTCCCTCCCGGGTAATGTCGCGCAGTTTTTCCTGTGTAAAGTCGTGAAACTGATTGTCATAAAAAAGTGCGGCCGTGATGGGTTTTTTAATGGAATCAAGGACAATCAAGCTGCCGCGTTCCGCGTCCACGTTGCGCATCGCCACTGACACAACCTTCTCCAGGGCCTGGTTGAGATCCAGCGTATCGGCCAATTCACGGCTGATGTCAAGGAGTATTTTGTAGGACGATTGGCTTCGATCAATTGTCATGCACTTCCTCTGTTCGGTATCCTGAGCGGATTATTGTCAGTATAGCATACGAGTACTGCATTGCGTGATTGTTACCCCTGGCTCCTTCGGTTGACAGCGCAGAACGCGCAGTGAGGGTTTGCGCACAACAACGCGTCCGGGTCCTGGTGGATGATATGGACCACCCTCTCGAGGAGCTGCTGGATCGGGTAGGCGGTCAGATCGAGTGAAGGCATGAGCACTTTCCTGGCAAGATCACTGATTTCCTGCGTGATACCCGCAAAACCTTCCACGCAGCCCGGCATGGCAGTGCATTCCATGATCCCTTCACGGGTCAACGCCCAACGGGTGAATTGTTTTCTCCCGGCGCGGCTCTCCGCGAGGTGCAGACAGATGTTGCGGTTTTGAGCCACGCCGAGCAGCAATACCCAGCCTTCCAGTAAAGCCAGCTCGCTGATCGGGGCCCAGGGCTGCGCGATCGTTTGCATGCGCAGCGCCGCGTCAACCCCCAGTCCGGCGAAAGACAACAGTGGATGATCCGATCGCCTGCTGTCCGGCACATCCAGCAGCAAACGGACCAGTTTTCCAAAGTTTGCGTCTGGTATCAGCTCGGGTGAAAAGAAATCCGCCTGCTGATTGACCGATTCATCATCCGTGTACTCCAGCGCGTTATCTTCCGGTCCCTGCGCCGGGACGATCATCGGTCTGCTTGAAAACGCCGGCATCATCATCGTGTCAAACACAGCCATCAGGGCAGTCAGGGCGGTCTGTTCACCACCGGTGAGCTTTCCTCCCAGGGTTTCATCCGAAATCACCAGCACTGGGACATGCTTTTGAATCTGCAGGCTCTCCAGCCCAAGGTATAGATCGCGGTAGCGGATCATTTCTTCTCGTCACCGGCCGGCTGGCACTGGATCAGGTCACTTCTGCTCGACGCCGCGTTCAGGTCGAGCCCAAGATAGGGCGAAGGATCCAGTGTGTTTTCGATCTTTAATTCGTTGAGGTAATTCCCGTTCCCATCGTCTTTGATGATGGAAAAATGCAGGTGCACCCAGACCGGATTACCACGGTCACCCGAGTAATCGCCCTGATAGCCCAGCAGGGTTCCGGCCGGTACGAACATCTCAAATGCACCGGGAGGAAACTGATCGCTGATTAAGGAGTTGCCGTCCCGGTCAGCCATGTGGGTGTAGTACGTCCATATCTGCCTGCCAGGCTGCAGAGGATCGTCTGGGATGCGTATGATCACCGTCGAAACCCAATCGCTCAAGCGCGTCAGGTATCCATCATAAGCGGAAAAGATCGGCGTAACCCCGGCCTGCGTTCCAGCGAAAATGTCTATCCCCTGGTGCGTGTGTCCAACCCGGAAGTGATCTCCCCACAGGTAACCCACCATACCGTCGCTCGGAAATCGAAAAGGGGCATCTCCACAGATCGTGCCAGCCTGGATCACCCACTCGGCATGCGCTTCAGGATCCCTTACAAAAGAGATCAGTTTCAACGAACGGCTGGTCTGGCTGGTGCGGCTGCGCAGGAAGAAGAATATCCCTGCGCCAATGCCTATCCCCAGCACGGCGATAAGCAGAAGCAGAGTGTTTTTTTTCATGTGATACCCGGCTCCCAATCCCCGATCATCGACCAGGGTCCCGCCCAGGTGATCCTCACGCTGACAATTGTTCCAAGCACATCCAAGCCGGAATCAAAGAAGACCAGCCTGTTTCCGGGGGTGCGCCCCCGCCAGCGCGATCGGGATTTCCCCTCAACCAGAACCTGTTGCACCTCTCCCACGAATCTGGCATTGATCTCCGAGACGATATTCTCCTGAAGCGATTCGATGTGGCGAAAGCGCTGCCACTTTTCCTCGTCTGGCACATCATCTTCCATCGTGTCTGCCGACAGTGTCCCCGGCCTGGGCGAATAACGCGCCAGGTGGACGACATCCAGTTTTAGCTTTTCCAGCAAATCGAGCGTGTTTCTGAACTGTGCTTCCGATTCTCCCGGGAAACCAACGATCACGTCCGTCCCGATGGAGCAGCCCGGGATGATCCCGCGGATCATTTCCACCAGTTCGGTATACTGGTCGGAAGTGTAGCCCCTGCGCATGCGCCGCAGCACCTCATCGTCACCCGCCTGTACCGGGACCTCGATGTGCGGCATCAATTTCGGTAACGCCGCAACCGTTTCGATGAGCTGCTTATTCATCCACAATGGGTGGGAGGTCAAAAAGCGGATCCTTTCCAACCCGGTCACTTCATGCACCATGCGCAGCAGAGAGGAAAGGTCCGGGTATCCGGACTGGTCCTTGCCGTAGCGGTCGACGATCTGGCCCAGCAGCGTGACTTCCCTGACTCCCTGCGAGACCAATCCTTCCACTTCCCGCAGGATGACCTGCGGAGAACGGCTGATTTCCCTGCCCCGTCTGCCCGGAATCACGCAGTAGGAGCACGCGTGCGAGCAGCCCAGGACGATGGGCACGTTCGCGCTGATCGTTCCCGGTGTGATGCTCGTTGGCAGTATGTATCCATCCTGTAGCGCGTATTGGCTGGAAAGTTCACGCTGGACAAATTTGATTCCTTCTCTGTCGGATAAAAAACCGATCAGGGGCGTGGCGTCGGAGGGCGGTGAGAACACATCCACATAAGGGAATCTTTTCTTCAACGATTCTCCTACCTGCGAGCCGACCAGGCAGCCCATCACATTGATGACCAGGTCCGGTTTCTGGATCTTCAACGGCTTCAGTGAGCTGAGCCTGCCGTAGGCTTTTTCTTCCGCGGACTGCCTGACGACGCAGGTGTTCATCACGATCACATCCGCTGCTTCGGCTTTCTTCGTGGAGGTATAACCCAGTTTTTCCAGCTCGGCGGCCACCCTCAGCGAGTCCGCCGCGTTCATCTGGCAGCCCTCCGTCCATATGTGGTATTTCATGCGCAGATTATATCAGAAGGGTTATTCCGGACAGTTTTTGTCCTGTTTGACAGGCTTGGTATAATCTATTTTCCATGAAATCTGAGAAAAAGACTTCCAGGCGATCCAAAAAAACGCTTGTTTTTCTGGCGGTCATCGCTGCCCTGGCAGGGGCGGGAATTCTTGTCTACCAGATCCCCCGGGTGCATGATGCGCTGGAATGGCGGCTGGATATCGCCGCCACCTATATCAAGAATGTTTTCCATCCCGCCGGGGAAGTGCCAACCGCGCCTGCCTCTGAGCCCTCCCTGACAAGCATTTCAACGCCTTCTCCATCTTCAACGCAAGCTGCCTCTGCCTCCCCACCCAGCGATTCCACTCCAGCTCCCACGCTCACCCAGTACCCCTCGCCCACATCCACGCCCATCCCTTCAATCATGAAGCTGAAAGCGCCGGAATTCAACCGAAGCAGCGATCTCCAGGATTGGAACAACTGCGGTCCTGCCTCTCTGGCGCTCTACCTTCGCTATTATGGCTGGGGAGGCGATCAGTTCACAATATCCAGCGTGATCAAACCCGTCCGGGCAGACCGCAACGTCAACATCGACGAGCTGCAGTACTACGTTCGCACGCAGGCCGGATGGCTGAACGCCGAGTACCGTGTCGGCGGCACGCTGGACCTGCTCAAACGCATCATCGCCGCGGGGTATCCGGTTATGATCGAGGAATCGTTCCAGGGTGTCACGGAAGATTACTGGCCCAACGATGACCGCTGGATGGGCCATTACCTGCTCTTGACTGGTTATGACGACGGGTTGAGGATCTTCATCACCCAGGACACTTTTCACGGTCCCGACCAGGTGGTGAATTATGTCGACATCGATAAAAACTGGCAGGCGTTCAACCGGGCCTACCTGGTCGTATACCCCCTTCAACAGGAAGCCGACGTACGGCAGCTGCTCGCAGAAGACTGGGATGTGGACGCGAACCGCAGGAATGCCCTGGCGGTGTCCGAAGCGGAAACCAGCCAGAATCCAGACAATGCCTTCGCCTGGTTCAACCTGGGCACCAATCTGACCTATTTTGGACAGTATTCACCGGCAGCTGAAGCTTACGACCAGGCGCGGGAGGTTGGACTTCCGCAGCGCATGCTGCGCTATCAATTCGGTCCCTTCATCGCCTACTTCAACGCGGGTAGAAATCCGGACCTGCTGGCGCTCACCGAATACGCGCTGTCACGCACACCCAACAGTGAAGAAGCACTGGTCTGGCACGGTTGGGCCTTGTACCGCGCAGGAGATAAAACCGGTGCGCTGGCCGAATTTGAAAAAGCACTCGAAGCTCATCAGGATTATCCGGACGCCCTGTATGGGATAGAATTCATCAACACGCATTAAGGACCAAACAAATGAAAAAGATGACCAAACTGCTGCTGATCATGATCACCCTGGGGCTGACGCTGGCCTGCTCGTTCAACATCGTCAATGACCTGGCGCCTGGAAACCAGACGGCCGATTCAGCGCCCCTGACGGATGCCGAAGCCATGGACAGGATCGAGCGCGAAGTGATCGAGATCCGGGGACTTCAACCGACCGATTCTGTGGAGCGGGCGCTGCTGAGCAGCGAACAGCTGCGGGAGAACGTGATCAGTGATTTCTTCGGGGAGTACAGCGCTGAAGATGCCGCCGATGATCACACTGAACTGGTGCTGCTGGGGTTGATCGCGGACGGCTTTGACATGTACCAGTTCTACATCGATCTGTATTCCGAGCAGGTCGCCGGATACTACGACCAGGAGACCAAACAGATGTTCGTCGTGGCTGATGGAGAGTTCGGCGGGGTTGAAAAAATGACCTACGCCCACGAGTACACCCACGTGCTGCAGGATCAAATCTACGACCTCGAAAATGGTCTGAAGCTCAATCAGGATTACTGCAGGGAACACACCGAGTACTGCGCGGGGGTCCAGACGCTCATCGAGGGTGACGCCATGTTCACGGAGCAGTACTGGCTCATGAACTACGCCGGTCAGGATGTGATCAATGACATCATGGCCTTTTACGAAGACTATTCCAGTCCGGTGTACGATACCGCGCCTTACTACATGCAAAAGGATTTTTACTTCCCGTACGAAACCGGCCTGGCGTTTATCCAGCACCTGTACGATGCAAACGGCTGGGACGCGATCGCCGAGGCGTACGCCAACCCGCCCGTGACCACAGAGCAGGTCATCCATCCGGAACGCTATCCAGCCGACCAGCCGATCGATGTCCCCCTTCCCGACTACCTTCCAGTGCTCGGGAACGGCTGGCGCGAGATGACCCGCAACGTGATGGGGGAGTGGTACATCTACCTGATCCTCGCCGCAGGCCAGAACGCTTTTAGCAGGCTCGATGAGGATACGGCCAGCACGGCGGCCGCGGGATGGGGCGGAGACTCCTACCTGATCTACAGGAATGACTCAACCCAGGAGACCGCTTTCATCATGAGAACGGTTTGGGACACACCCACCGATTCCTCCGAGTTCTGGTCCGCGCTGCAGGCGTACGGGATGAACAGGTGGGGACCCGCGCCGGTCAAGTCCGCGGACAGATGGGTGTGGCAGCTTGACGGGCAGTACGCCGCGATCCTCAATGAGGAGGAGAGCGTCTTGTGGGTGATCGCGCCGAACCAGGGCATCGCCGAGGTGCTCATTAATCGCCTGCCCTGAATCGATGCATCGCACAAAAAATCGCCAGCTATCGATAACTGGCGATTTTTGTTTTTCTTCTATACCTAAACCGCTGTTTCAGGTTTGTCGGGTGCCTGGTAGCTCATGTTGGCCATTTGCTTGTACATCTCCCAGCGCTTGTTCACTTCCTTTTGCGCTTGCATGATCAGCATCTCGGCGCGGGCTTCATCACTCTGAACCAGCATGCGGTAACGGGTCTCGTTGTACGCGTAATCTTTCACGGGGATGGTTGGATCCTTTGAATCCAGCACCAGCGGGTTCTTCCCTTCCTTGATCAGGTCAGGATTATAGCGGAAGAGCGGCCATGCGCCTGATTGAACCGCCAGTTTTTGCTGTTCAAGACCGCGACTCATGTCAATGCCATGGTTGATGCAGTGCGAATAAGCGATGATCAAGGCGGGGCCGTCATACGCTTCGGCTTCCTGGATGGCTTTGAGGGTCTGTACATCGCTGTAGCCCATCGCGATGCGCGCAACATAGATGTAGCCGTACGTCATCGCGATCATGCCCATGTCTTTTTTGGGCAGTTCCTTGCCGCTCGCCGCGAAACGCGCTACAGCAGCCAGGGGCGTGGATTTGGATGACTGCCCCCCGGTGTTGGAATACACTTCCGTATCCAGGACGAGGACTTTGACATTTTTGCCGGATGCCAGGACGTGATCCAAACCGCCGTATCCAATGTCATAGGCCCAGCCATCCCCGCCCATGATCCACACGGATTTGCGCTGAAGGAAATCCGCCACGCTGCGCAGCTGTCCGGCCAGCGGTTCCTTGATGGATTCAAGGCGGTGCTTCAACTCCGTGACACGCTCGCGCTGCTGCTGGATACCACTTTCTGTTTTCTGGTCCGCGGCCAGGATCTCGTCTGCCAGGGACTCGCCGATCTTCTCGCGCAGTTTGAGCACCAGTTCACGGGCGAATTCCGACTGCTTGTCGATGGTCAAACGCATGCCCAGGCCAAATTCTGCGTTGTCTTCGAACAGCGAGTTCGACCAGGCAGGACCGCGTCCCTCCTTGTTTTGCGCCCACGGCGTCGTCGGCAGGTTCCCGCCATAAATGGAGGTGCAGCCGGTGGCGTTGGCGACGATCAGGCGGTCGCCGATCAGCGCTGAAACCAGCTTGATGTACGGGGTTTCCCCGCATCCAGCGCAGGCTCCGGAGAATTCGAACAGAGGGCGGAGTTGCGCGACATTCTTCACCACGTTGGTCTCGAATGTCTTGCGGTCGGGGTCCGGCAATGAGATGAAAAATTCCCAGTTGCGGCGTTCGCTTTCGCGCAGCGGGAGCTGGGGAGCCATGTTGATGGCGCGTCGCTCGGGATTGGTCTTGTCTTTGGCCGGGCACGCCTGCACGCACAAACCGCAGCCCGTGCAGTCTTCGGGCGCGACCTGAACGGTGAATTTCCAGCCGGGAAATTCTTTGAATTTTGCATCCAGCGATTTGAAGGTCTCAGGTGCTTTTTCTAGGTACTTCGGATCGTACACCTTCTGCCGGATAACTGCGTGAGGACAGACGAACGAGCACTTGCCGCATTGAATGCACAGGTCGGGTTCCCAGACGGGTATTTCCAGGGCGATATTGCGTTTTTCCCAACGCGTGGTGGCAGTGGGGAACGTGCCATCCACGGGCAGTTTTGAAACCGGCAGGCTGTCCCCGTCGTTTGCCATGATGGGTCCCAGCGTGTTGCGCACGAACTCCGGAGCGTTGGCTGGAACGACCGGGCGACGCGTGGTACTGCTCGTTACCGCCTCAGGCACACTCACTTCATGTAAATTGGCCAGTGTCTGGTCGACTGCCTCGAAGTTCTGCCGGACAACATCTTCACCTCTGCGGCCGTAGGTCTTCTTGATCGATTCCTTGATCTTGGCGATCGCTTCATCCTTTGGCAGCACGCCGCTGATGGCAAAGAAGCAGGTCTGCATGATGGTGTTGATGCGCCCGCCCAAACCGACCTTGTTGGCGACTTCGTAAGCGTCGATGACGTAGAACTTGAGGTGTTTGTCGATCAGCACCCTCTGCACCTCTTTGGGCAGCTTGTCCCAGACCTCGTCTTTTCCAAAAATGCTGTTCAGCAGGAAAATGCCGCCCGGACGAGCGTATTTGAGCATGTCAAACCGGTCAATGAAGCTGAATTGATGACAGGCCACAAACTGGGCTTCGTTGGTGCCCACCAGGTAAGGGGCGCGAATGGGGCGCGGACCGAAGCGCAGGTGCGAAATGGTCACAGTCCCGGATTTTTTCGAGTCGTAAAAGAAATACCCCTGGGCGTAGTTTTCGGTCTCTTCGCCAATGATGCGGATGGAATTGTGATTGGCGCCGACCGTGCCGTCCGAACCCAGTCCGATGAAAACGCTGCTCTTGATTTCTTCGTCAGACAGGCAGAACTCCGGATCAAAATCCAGGCTTCGATTGGTCACATCGTCATTGATACCAATAGTGAAATGATTCTTGGCAGAGGTCTTTTTCAATTCCTCGAAGACCCCGATCGCCATGGCGGGTGTCATTTCTTTGGAGGATAGCCCGTAGCGGCCGCCCACAATGCGCGGCATGGAGGAGAACTTCGCCTGGTCCGGCAGCAAGCCTTCACTGAGCGCGGTGACAACATCCATGTACAGAGGTTCACCCGCTGCCCCGGGTTCTTTGGTGCGGTCCAGAACAGCGATTGATTTCACTGTCGCAGGAAGCGCTTTGAGGAAGTGTTCGATCGAGAAGGGGCGGTACAGCCGCACGTTCAATACGCCGACCTTTTCACTTTTTTTGTTCAGATAGCGGGCAGCTTCCTCGCATGTCTCGGCTCCCGACCCCATGATCACGATGACACGCTCCGCGTCTTCAGCACCATAATAATCGAACAGGTGATACCTGCGCCCGGTCAGCTCCGCAAAGCGGTTCATCACATTTTGAACGATGACCGCCGTCCGGTCGTAGAACGGGTTGACCGTTTCACGCGCCTGGAAGAATACATCCGGGTTCTGGGCCGTGCCGCGCAGCACCGGGTGATCCGGGGACAGCGCCCGGGAACGGTGCTCGCTGATCTTGCCGTCGTCGATCATCGCGCGCATGTCTTCCTCGGAGAGCATTTCGATCTTGTTGATCTCATGCGAGGTGCGGAAACCGTCAAAGAAGTGCAAAAAAGGGATGCGCGACTCCAGGGTGGCTGCCTGGGAAATCAACGCGTTATCATGCGCCGTCTGCACGGACGAGGACGCCAGCATGGCAAAGCCTGTCTGCCGGGCAGCCATCACGTCAGAGTGATCGCCAAAAATGGACAGCGCGTGCGTGGCAACCGTGCGCGCGGACACGTGGAAAACGGTCGGCGTCAGCTCGCCAGCGATCTTGTACATGTTGGGGATCATCAACAGCAGCCCCTGGGAAGCGGTAAATGTTGTGGTCAACGAACCGGTCTGCAGCGCTCCGTGTACGGCACCAGCTGCTCCCCCTTCGGACTGCATCTCCGTGACACTGGGCACAGTGCCCCACAAATTGGGAATCTTTTTTGCCGCCCAGGCGTCTGAATGCTCTCCCATGCTCGAAGATGGGGTGATGGGGTAAATGGCAATGACTTCATTTAACCTGTACGCGACATGCGCCACGGCCTCATTGCCATCGATCATGACTTGTTTTCTAGCCATCATAACAACTCCTTAATTGAAGTGGATAACCTGTAGTGTGCGGCACTTATTATATCGCAGATAAGCTCTGGTGTGGATTTTTGAAATATACTTTCACTCAGTATAACTATGTTTCAAAATTTTGCGGGGTGAGTCACAGCCGGTTCTGCCCTGCAATCCTGAGCAGCAGTGCGGCCAGCGTCTTGCCGTCTTTGATCTGATTGGCAGCGACCATGCGGGTCACATCATCCCAGGGGATCTTCACCACTTCCAGGAATTCATCTTCATCACCCGGTAGCGGGTCGTCCGCCAGCTGCTCGGCCAGGTAGACGTACATGTGTTCGGAACTGTATCCCGGCGCGAGGAAAAAATCCCCCAGCAGCGTGATCTTCTCTGCCGACATGCCCGTTTCCTCTCGGACCTCGCGCCTGGCGCACTCCAGGGGATCTTCCCCGTCCCCCAGCGTTCCGGCGGGGAGCTCCAGCAGGTCAACGTCAGCGCCGACCCGGAACTGCCGTACAAAAATAATACTGCCCTGGGCATCCACGGGGATGATCGTCACCGCCCCGTTGTGGCGCAGGCGATCGTATTCCGTGAGTTTTCCGTTCGGCAGCTGCAGGTCCACTTTTTCGATGCTGAAAGCTCTGGCCTGGTAGGTTGTTCTGAATGATATGATCCTGCTCTTCATGTCCTCCTGACAAAAAAACCAGGCGGGGTTGGCCCGCCTGAAGTGTTCCACGGATTTACTACGGAATATACAGGACCTGTCCGCTGGATAAGGTGTACGGCTCGACCAGTCCATTGGCCGCGATGATCAGGTTGGGATCAGCGTCACCGAACTCACAGGCGATGCTGAAGATGGTTTCGCCATAGGTCACGGTATAACTGGTTGGATGCGGCTTCAGCGCGCGATCCGCTGGAAAACTGCCGCTCTGCGGGATCGTGATCGTCGTTCCCGGGTCCAACGTGCCCGAACAGGCTGCATTTGCGCTGGTCAGGTCGGCGGGGTTCACGTTGTACCGCCTGGCCAGGCAGTAGCAGGTTTCACCTTTCTGCACAACGACCGACAAGGGCCGTCCCGGCGTGGAGGTGGCGAAAGGCAGGTGGGTGGGCTGCGTGGTCGAGGTCGAGAGACTGATGCCTCCCGTCGCCGTTGCCACGCCAAGCGTTCCGGAGGACAGGGTGCTGGTTGCCCCCTGGGTGGGGAGCGCGTTGGTGGCCTGTCCGCCTCCGGCCAGCGCTTCGGCTGTCTGAGTCTGGCTGACCACGTCATGGACGATCTGCGCGCTGGTCACAACCGGGAACGGTGCGCCGCCCGTGCTGGTGGCCTGCACGGAAGGTGATGTCGCAGGCATGCTGCACGCAGCCAGCAGCACTCCACCCAACAGTAACGCAGGAAGTTTCCTCAGGAATTTCTTCATCATGTCCGGTCTCCTTCAAAACAATAGACAATATTTTCTATTCTACGATAGTAGCACAAGGGCATAGATGCGTCAAGCGTCGGGTATACTAGACAAAATTTAACATGGGAGCGTATATGAACATCTTTTTTTCCTGTTCGATCACAGGTGGACGCGATGACCAGCACGTATATCAAGCCATCATCGATTATTTGAAACACTCCGGCCACACGCTCCCAACTGCCCACCTGGCGCAGGAGAACGTGCTGGACCTTGAAGCATCAAGCTCGGCCCAGGAGATATTCCAGCGTGATGTGGATTGGATTTGGGGGTGTGACGGCCTGATTGCCGAAGTAAGCACACCCTCCCACGGGGTTGGCTACGAGATCGCGTTTGCCCTGTCCATTGGAAAACCCGTCCTGTGCCTCCATCAAAAAAACAGGCGCGTTTCCAAGATGATCAGCGGGAATTCCCACCCCCTGATCAGCGTGAGCGAGTATGCTGAAGAGGGCGAGCTGTTCGCTTCGATCGATCACTTCCTGGAGGAGCTCCACAAGCTTAAGCGGCATTGAGTGGTCGGTCTTATTCGCCGCCCGGGTTAGAAAATTGTTAAACCCGTCCATTTAATCTTGACTCCAGCACAGGTACTCATACAATAGTTCTCATGGAATACAAGGACTATTACAAGATCCTGGGCGTCAGCAAAAGCGCATCGCAGGATGAGATCAGGAAAGCTTACCGCAAGCTGGCCAAGGAGTACCATCCTGATCGCAACCCTGGCAACAAATCTGCCGAGGCGAAATTCAAGGAATTGAACGAAGCCAACGAGGTGCTCAGTGATGAAAAGAAAAGAGCCCTGTACGACCAGATGGGGTCCGACTACACTCGCTATCAGCGACAGGGCGGTTCGCCCAACAGCTACAACTGGGATCAATGGCAGCAGTCGGCAGGCGGGAATTTCGAGGTGGACCTGGAGGACCTGTTCGGCTTCTCCGAATTCTTCAATTCGTTTTTTGGCGGGATGCCTGGCCGCCGATCGGGACGCAGGTCCGCGCAGCCTCGCCGCGTCGAGCAGCCGGTGACCATCACGCTGCAGGAAGCGTTTCAGGGGGGAAAACGACTGCTGCAAATGGATCGCAAACGCATGGAGGTGCAAATCCCGCGCGGAGTTCAAAACGGGTCAAAAATCCGCTTTGCGGGTCAAGGTCCCACTCTTTCAAACGGACAGCCAACTGATCTGTACCTGGTGATCGATGTCCAGAATGATCCAATGTTCGAGAGACAGGGAGATGACCTGCACACGACCACGCACATCGATCTGTATACTGCCGTCCTTGGCGGCAGCACGATCGTCAGCACACCAGGCGGCAACGTTTCATTAACAATACCTGCAGGCACGCAGCCAGACCGCATATTCCGCCTGGCAGGCAGGGGAATGCCCAAACTGAGGAACCCGAGCCAACAAGGCGACCTTTACGTGCACGTAAAGGTCAGGCTTCCGCAGCAGCTTTCTCAAAGCCAAAAAGCTCTCTTCGAACAGCTGCGGGGCTCAAAAACAGGATAATCCTTGAGGAGAAGCACTATGGTAAGAAAACGCATTTTCACACTTCTCATTTTAATCATCGCAGGAGCGTTAGCCTCCTGCCAGTTGCTGCCTTCAGCGCTGTTTCAGCCTACCGCCAGCCCCACTCAGTCCGCATCAGCCGAGATCGAACCACTGGAGAGCGAGGCGCCCAGCCTGTCCAGTCGCGGAGACCGGTTGTCGGAGATTTACCAGCTGGTCAATCCCGGCGTCGTGGCCATCCAGACCCTCACCGTCGAAGGCGGATCGCAAGGTTCCGGGTGGGTATACGATAAACAAGGACACATCATTACAAATTTCCATGTCGTCGAAGGCGCGACGGACCTTGAAGTGGATTTCCCCTCAGGAATCAAAGTCCGCGGCACCGTGATCGCGACGGACAAGGATTCTGATCTTGCAGTGATCGAAGTGGCCGTGAGCCCCGATGACCTGTATCCCCTGACCATGGGGGATTCCTCGACATTGCAGGTGGGTGAAACGGTGATCGCCATCGGCAATCCCTTTGGACTGAACAGCTCCATGACTGTTGGGATCATATCCGCGCTGGGCAGAACGCTGGAATCCCTGCGGCTTTCCCCTTCCGGGGGCTATTTCAGCACGTCCGATGTGATCCAGACAGACGCGGCAATCAATCCTGGCAATTCCGGTGGGCCGCTGCTGAATATTGATGGGCAGGTGATCGGCATCAACCGGGCCATCCAGACCGCGGGAAACTCGGTGTACGGTGTGGAATCCGGAAACATCGGCATCGGCTTCGCGATCCCGATCAACATCGTGAAGAAGGTCGTTCCGGAGTTGATCGCGAACGGTGCGTATGCTTATCCGTACCTGGGACTCAGCAGCATCGATCAGTTATCGCTCATCCAGCTGGAAGCCCTCGGCCTGGAAAATGTCAGCGGCGCCTATGTCGTCAGCGTGGTAGAGGACGGTCCTGCCGACAAGGCCGGTTTGCAAGGCGGTACAACCCCCACCGAGATCCCCGACCTTCTTGCCGGCGGCGACGTCATCCTGGCCATTGATGGAATGCGCATCAACACTTTCTCGGAATTTCTCACCTATCTGATCCAATACAAAAGTCCTGGGGACAAAGTCACCTTGAGCATTCTCCGCGGCGGGCAAAACCTCGACGTGGAGGTCACGCTGGGCAACCGGCCTTAATCAGCAATAAAAAAGAAGCGCCGCAATCATTATTGCGGCGCCTGGATCACTGATTATCTTCTATCCCCCGCAGGTAGTAATTCAAGTTGTTGATCAGCACTTCCAACTGCGTCAGCGATTTTTGCGGGCTGCTGGAAAGCTGCGAAATGGCTTCGTTCAAAGGACCTGACAGCCCTTCCACTGAATCCTGCTCGTCCACCAGCAACACAAGCTCATCCATGTAGCCTTTTGCCACATTGAGCGCGGTACGCGCGGATGCCGTATCGATTCTACCCAACGCTTCCTGAGCCTCCTTCGCGCCGAACAGGACAGCGTAGGCATTCTTGAGAAGCTCCGCTTTCTGTGCGGCGGCTGCGCTCTCTTCCAGGTCCTGTGAGCACGCAAAGAGAGCCTCCCCTTTTTCTTCAGAAGCGGCTTTGTTGACCTCATTATTTTGATACAGCTGGTCGTACTGTTGTGTCAGTGTTTTGTACGCGGCATCTTTCGGTAAATACAGCGTGAAGAAAAGCACTCCCGCGCCAATGATCATTCCAAACAGTACCAGCAGCGCCCACAAACCCATCTTCCGCCAGAACTGCGTTTGCCTTTCCTGTGCTTTTTCCTTGGATTCAGGTGGCTTGATCGGAACGATCTCAGCATTCTGATTGTCTTGTTTTCCCATTATCACTCCTGGTTTAAGTATACCAACATATCCCGGACAAAAATGTCCCCTTCCGGGGACGCTTGATCAGTTATTTTGACTCTTCGGCGGGAGACATGGCAGTGGTTTTTTTGGCCCGGTACACGATCCGCCCGCGGGTCAGATCATATGGAGACATTTCCACGCGCACATGGTCACCCAGCAGTATGCGGATGTAGTACTTGCGCATTTTTCCTGAAAGATACGCCAGCACCTCGTGTCCATTATCCAGCCTGACACGAAACTGCGTGCCTGGAAGCGCTTCGATGATCAATCCATCAACCTGTATCTTATCTTCTTCCTTCGCCATAACCTACTCCCTTCGATCCGGTGACAGTCCGCGCAAATTACTCTGCCGTATTGTTTTGCCACTGGCGGCGCTTGATGCGGCGGGCTGATTTCTTTTGGTCCGCACGCCTCTGTTCACTTTTGGAAACAAACCAGCGTTTGCGTCGAATGGTGCTCAGCACACCGCTCTTGACGACCTTCTTTCGAAAGCGCTTGAGCAGCATGTCCTGTGACTCATTCTGGCGTAATGTTACTCTAGTCATTGTTTCTCACCTCCCTTCAGTTGAAGGGTGAATCAAAAACCGGCTGCAAGCTGACCAGCCGGATCATGATTTCCCAATAATGAAAAAATATGATTTCGGATGTCGCCTGCGCAAACCTCCAGTAATTGATTTCAAAAAACCTGTGCAATGCTTTCGCCTGCGGACAGTATTATATACCTTGTACCGCGGAATTGTCAATCATCATTTCATGCCAGCGGGTATAATCAGGCAATGCCTTCACAGAGCGGCTCA
>CAZCHK010000026.1:0-23147 GCA_964498605.1 uncultured Anaerolineaceae bacterium
TTTTCTCAGAAATGGAAAATGATCGTCTAAAATTGAATGCTTGATCTCAGGTACAAAGTACTTCTCGTAGCCGAGCGATGAAGCGGATGTCCATAGCTGAACCGACAAATCTCTTGACGAATTTGCTTCCTGGTAAATGTTCAGATTCTCATCCCCGATCATATCCACGATGATCACTGCCCGGGGATCAGCATCAAGGTTCTGGACAAAGTAGTGGGAACCTTCTATCCAATCGTAATCCGCGATTCGCCCTTGATCTTCCAGGTCAAAAAATACCAGCCATACCTCTTTTCCAAGATCTTCTGGCAGGACTCGCCCCAGTTCTAAAAGAACCGCTACGCCTGAAGCACCATCATTTGCGCCTGGAACAGCCATGTAGCGGTTTTGATTCATTGGGTCTTCGTCAGAAAAAAAACGACAGTCGTAATGCGTACCGAATATGACCCAATCGTCGCCAGATCCCCTCTTTGCTATGATATTCGTCAAAGGCCTGTCATCCACGGTGCCGGTCTGAAGTTCTACCTTCCAGCCGTACGTTGCGAGCACTTCTGATATATATCTGGCAATTTCGGCGTGCGCATCACTACCGGGAACCCTGGGACCTAAACTCATTTGGTATTCGATATCCCGATACGCCCTTTCAGGATCAAACTGATTCTTACCGGGTTTCAGGAGGGTGTATAAAAGTGATGCGGCTGCGCTGAACAGGATAACAATAATTAGGAGCCGCTTAATGGAAGATCTTGTTTTCATGAACAAAATTATCCAATTCAATGAGGCTTCTTTCAGCAAGAAGATTATTCCGGTCTAATTTTTTCTTTGCCTGAACTGACATAATGGGCATCAGACCAAAGTTGGCTTTCATCGGTTGAAACGTGGTTGATTCTGCGTGCGAAATGTACTGGAGGAGACTTCCCAGGATTGTATTTTTTGGGAAGACCAAGGGACGTTTCCCTTCGATGAGCAGGCTAAGATTCAACCCTGCCACGAAGCCGCTCGCAATACTCCCCAGGTACCCCTCGATGCCGGCTAACTGCCCGGCGATGAATATGGCGTGACCTGATTTTAATTGGAGAGTGGGTTTTATAAGTGCGGGGGCGTTGATGTAGGTATTTCTATGCATCTGTCCATAACGGATAAATTCTGCTTTTTCAAGACCCGGGATCAATCGAAAAATCCTCAACTGCTCGCCGTATGCCAGGTTGGTTTGAAACCCAACCATGTTATAGAGTTCTCCAGAGAGATTGTCCTGCCGAAGCTGGACAACCGCATAAGGTTGGTTCCCGGAATTGTCACAGCGTAAACCTGTTGGCCGCATGGGTCCGAAAGCGAGAGCATTTTTTCCACGCTTGGCCAGAACTTCGATGGGCAGACATCCTTCAAAAAAATGGGCTTTTTCAGGTTTAGGATCGTCAGCGAAAGATTTGCCGGCGTGCTTGGAAGTTTCAGCTTTTAGCAGCTCGTGCACAAACAGGTCATACTGTTCCAGAGTGAACGGACAGTTGATGTAATCTCCGTCCAAATCTTTTCCCCGATCGTACCTGGATCCCCTGAAAGCGATGGTCATGTCAATTGAATCAGCGGAGATGATCGGCGCTAAGGCGTCGTAGAAAAAGAGATTGGATTCGCCAAGGAAAAGTGCCAGATTGTTTGCCAGTTTTTTGGAAGTTAACGGGCCTGAAGCGATGATCGAGAATTCGGAAGGCACACATGAAATTTCTTCGTGGATGATTTCGATTAGTGGATGAGATGTAATGCTTTGTTCCACAAGTTCTGAAAACATGATCCGATCCACGGCTAGGGCGGAACCAGCGGGAAGGGATGTTTTTTGTGCACACTCGAGCAATTTTGAACCAAGTAGCTGCAGTTCTTTTTGCAGCAAACCGGAAGGTCTGTTGACCAGAGCTGAACCTAGAGAATTTGAACAGACGAGCTCGGCAAGATTCCCTGTTTGGTGGGCTCCCGTCATTTTTTTCGGACGCATTTCAAATAACTTGACAGCATGGCCTCGAATAGCCAGCTGCCACGCGGCTTCGCTGCCAGCCAATCCACCGCCAATAACAGATATGATTGAGTCCATTCGCTTTCTTCATGATACCATATCCACCCATGGCATAGAACTTGCATCTTTTACGAATATCTCTATAATTAGATCAGGAAAAGAACATGTACCAAGGCCAATTTCAAACCCAATCACTGCGCCCATTGACTACCGCGCATCTTGCCCAAACGATGACCCTGTTGAGCCTGACAATTAATGAATTGGGTTCACAAATTGAAAACGAGCTGTCATCCAACCCTGCACTGGAGATCAGCAGTGATAGACTCTGCCCCAACTGCAAGCGGCCTTTGCCGCAGCAGGGAAAATGTCCGATTTGCAGTCAGCCAAAAATTGAGAATCCTGATGAGCCGGTGGTTTTTGTTTCACCAAAAGAAGATTTTTATTCACGAGAATATCGAGCCGAAAATGAGTTTAATGATGAACCTTCACCGCAACAAATAGACGATTTGCCCACGTATGTATTGAGACAAATAGCTCCGGATTTGAATGGAAAAGATAAAAACATAGCCGCTTATTTATTGACCCACCTTGACGAGGATGGTTTGTTGAACACATCGATCATTGAGATTGCCGCTTATTTACATGTGCTTCCCTCAGACGTGAAAAGAGTCCAGAGGTTGATCCAAAATGCTGATCCCTTAGGGGTTGGCTCTGAAAACTCTTCCCAGGCTATGCTTGTCCAGCTCACTTCGCTTGAAGAATCGAAGACTGTACCGCTGGAAACCAAACAAATCATACTGGAAGGATTGAATTATTTAAGCAGGCACCAATTTTCGGAACTTGCGAAAATACTCAATGTCAGCCTTAAAGCAGTACATGAAGCTGCTCAATTCATCACTGAGAATCTGAATCCCTTTCCGAGCAGATCCTTTTGGGGAGATGCGCGGCATGGGAAAAATGCCAAACCCGATGTCTATCATTTTCCGGATATTGTGATATCTCTCCACGACACAAACGAAAACGAGAGGCTTGTGGTTGAAATCATGCTGCCCGTTTCGGGAACACTGCGAGTCAATCAGGACTTCAAACTGGCAATGAAGCAGGTTGATCAGAATGTCAAGGGAGAAATGAAGAGCGATCTTGATAGAGCATCACTTTTCATAAAATGCTTGCAACAAAGAAATAATACAATGCAAAGACTGATGTCCAGGGTAGTGGCTCTACAAAAGGATTTCATTCTTCGTGGGGAGAAGGAGTTGATCCCAGTCACTCGCGCAGTTCTGGCAAAGGAACTGGGTGTTCATGAATCGACAATTTCCCGTGCGGTTGCGAATAAATCGGTTCAACTGCCAAACAGGCGCATCATTCCTTTATCAAGTTTTTTTGACAGATCGTTGAATATTCGGACTGAACTTAAAGATCTGATTGCTTCGGAATCTGCGCCGTTGAGTGATTTTGAGCTGGTAAGGCTGCTGGGAAAAAAAGGATTTAAAGTCGCGAGAAGAACAGTTGCAAAGTACCGATCGATGGAAGGGATACTGCCAGCGCATTTACGGCAGGCAAATTAGATAATCCTTATGCCTGATTATTTGCATGGCCGCCAGCTGTTAAGCCCTGAAGCGTATCAACTATTACAATTCCTGCCGACCGCTGCGGTTGCGGTTGATTTGCGGAACGAAAAAATCATCAACTGCAATTCCGGCTTTACGAAATTGACCGGTTTTAGCTCTACTGAAATTGTGAACCAGCCGGTTGCGAATCTATTTGACGATCCCGATCAGTTCATTCAGATCAAAAAAATATCGACGACCACCGATCTTGTTCACAAGGACTTGAACAAGCACCCGGCGACAATAAGATTTTCCTACCTGGATTTGAATAAACAGTTGGGATTACTTCTTGTTGACAATCCTGTGGACATCATTGCCGAAGATACCCGATGCACGGGCTTTACATTTCTGGCCGAAGAGTTTGCCCGCAGCGGCATGCATGCGGAAGAATGGATTTCACAGAATAAAGAGCTATTCACGGCTTATCTCAATGTGGATGTATTTGGATACTATTCAAATTACCAGAACCGGACGGTATTAAAAAAGAAATGTCAATTTCCCGAGATGGATCAGATTCCCGAACAACTTCCATTAACGGATTTCGAACGGTTGATCTCGCCCAGGATTTGGACACCGGGAAAAAGGGTTTTAACGGAGATTCATCGTTTTGCGCGAGTGCAGAATTATGCATTCCTGGTCACGATCGGGGTGAAGGTTGATGAAAGATTGAAAGGGATGTTTATTTTCGGGTACAAGCGACAGTTATCAGCAAACATCAACAATCAATCCATGATGTTATTTAAATTATTTATGGAAGAAAAACTTCTGCAGGAATTGGCATTGAATGACTCAGAGGTTTCACACAGGAAAAAGGATTCAGACCTTGAAACCTATGCCCAGGTATTTCGCTACAGTCAGGAAGGTATTTGCATCGTAAATTCTCAGTATGAAGTCACTCAGATTAACCCCGCAGCAGAATGGATGCTGGGTTATGCTGACTGGGAAGTCAAAGGACAGCATTTTGACAATTTATTGATCGGTCCGAAAAATCTCTCTGATGCAATAGAACAGGCGAAAGAAGGAGTCGCCACGCATAATCTCGGTGAAACAGTGCTTCATCATCGTGACGGGCACTCTTTTCCGGTGCAGATTCAGGTCATACCGCTCAATGAAAAGATCAACCCCTCCAATATGATGGTTGTATTTCGGGACATATCTGAGCATGAGCAAATCATCGCACGAACACAACAGCTTGAACATCGCGCTTTATTAGGTGATGTAACCTCCGTGTTTGCCCATGAAGTCAGAAACCCTATCAATAATATATCAACTGGATTGCAGCTTGTGGCAAGTCGCATGTCTGAAAAAGACCCGAATCATGAGGTTATCCATCGCATTCAAACGGATTGCCTCAGATTGAACGATCTCATGGAATCAGTTCTTGCCTTTTCAAGACCTGTCGAACAGAAATTTGATGCAGTGGATATTCCTTCATTATTGAGGAAATTGATTGACCGATGGCATCCTCGCATGAGCAAGAATGGCATTCAATCAAATATCGAGATCGAAAATGATATACCCGCGATACAAGGAAACACCCGATCGCTGGAAAGGGTTTTCATTAACCTGATTAGCAATGCTGTGGACGCCATGGAAAAAAATGGCGGAGTCCTGGCAATTAAAGTTGGCAGGGAAGTGGATGCTGGAAAACATCAGGTACTGAAGATCAGTATCGCGGATAGCGGCGTTGGCATGCCAGAGGAAATCAGAAAAAGATTGTTTGAGCCGTTTGTGACAAACAAACAGCACGGAACAGGTCTAGGGTTGGCAATCACGAAGAAAATTATTACTGCTCATAAAGGAACTATCCAGGTCGAGAGTTTTGCCGGTGGTACAATTTTTCATGTGATGATCCCCATAAACAATGGAGTAATTCAATGAGTTTAACGGTTCTAATTGTGGATGATGAAGAAAATGCGAGAGTCAATATCAGTGAATTCTTGACCACCAAGGGTTATGAAATTATCGGGGCTGAGGATCTCAAAACAGCCAGAAAACAGCTCAACGAAAAAGATGCGGATATCATTTTATTGGATGTTCGTTTGCCAGATGGAAGTGGACTGACTCTTTTGGATGAAGTGTCTTTGTTGACAATGAAACCACCTGTAATTGTGATTTCTGGCCATGGCGAAATTGAAACAGCTGTAGAGGCCATGCGCAACGGTGCATGCGATTTTTTGCAGAAGCCACTTCAATTTGACGTCCTGGAAGAATCTTTACAAAGAGCAGCAGAGATAGTTCTGATGCGCAGAGAATTGGCACATTACAGGGAATCTCAGCGGCACAATCTGAATTTTGTCAGCGGGCAGTCAACAGCGATGAAGGAGCTGCTTGCGCAAGCTCAACGAGCTGCTGAGCTTTCCGTTTCTGTTCTTTTGACAGGGGAAACAGGGACAGGCAAGGAAGTACTCGCGAATTTCATTCATCAGAACGGGCCAAGGTCTGATAAACCTTTTATCGCTGTAAACTGCGCCGCGATTCAGAGCACTGTCCTGGAATCCGAGTTGTTTGGGCATGAAAAAGGTGCATTTACAAGCGCAGACACAAGAAAATTTGGGTTGATGGAACTTGCAGATCAGGGAATCCTGTTCCTCGATGAGATCTCTTCCATGCCAGCGGATATCCAGGCGAAGTTGCTGAGAGCAGTGGAATTGCAATTGTTCAGGAGAGTAGGGGGTACTTCAGAGTTGAGAGTTGATGTTCAGGTCATCGCCGCTTCGAATCGAGACCTCAAAACAATGGTAACCGAAGGAAGTTTCAGAGAGGACCTATATTATCGATTAAAAATTGTTGACCTTCACCTGAGCCCTCTTCGGGAACGGAAAGAGGATATCCCTGAATTGGTAGGATTTTTTCTCAGGAAAAACAACGCTAAAATGGGGTTAAATATTGATGGTGTCACTCAACAAGCTATGGATCTTTTAAAAAAGTATGATTGGCCGGGAAACATCCGTGAATTGAGTAACGCGCTGGAACGAGCAGCGTTATTTTGTGACGAGCCAATGATAGACATAGGACATCTGCCATCCGATATTGTGAAGGCTGATTGAATTGGCACGAAGATTGCATCTAATCCTCCTGAAACTAAATTCAGGAGGATTTCTTATGATTACTATGAGTGTGAATGATTTTCTTTTGACAATGGCAGTCGTGCTGCTGGGTGTTGGAGGCCTTACTTTCCTCGCTGGGCTGATCACACTGATCGTCAAAGTATTGGGTAATGAAACAAAAACCATCGCCAATCAGACCACCAAACTGGCGCAAAAGGGATTGACAGACGATGTTTCGGGTCTGGTGGGGAATGCTTCAGTTCTAATCGATGCATTGAACTCTTTTGTTAAGACTTCCGCTGGTGTGGGTATATTTTTGGTCTTCATCGGCCTTTTGTGCATTGCTTCCGCGTTTGGAATCATCATGCAGATCGGATAACACATCAATCATTCATATCGACATTGGAGCAACATGAGCCAACGAACACTCCTTCAGTTCTTGAGAGAAACCGTCCCTGCTTCAAGTCTTCCTATCATTGTTTCCGCCTTGCGGATGAATCCACTTTTTTGGCGGTATTTAGATAACAATGAAATTCAGGCGACCATTCAGGCACGCGAAAAACGCGACGACCGGTTCTGGTTCCCTGAACGGCTTGCATTGCTTCAATTTCAAGATGACCAGAATTCCTTGATGAGTCCAGTATCCCAATGGAATGAAACACTCAAAACAGATTTGAAAAGTGTTATAGATTATTATGAAACTGAAAGTAACACTCCTGCAGACTTTCGATCCTTAACTTTGTTTGCGCTGATGCTCCACCAGGATTGGCAAAAGACGGGAAATACTTTGTCCGTACTGGAAAGGGTTGCCATACGCGGCTCCTCAGAGGCATCGATTGCGATATTGAGCATTATTTTTGGATTGTCAGCGAACCCGGAAGAACTTGTGCAAGAACTTTGTCGCCTTCAGTCCCGCGATGGAAAAATACAAACACTGTCCAAGCTGCTGTTGTCAATGCCATTTCCAGCTGAGGAGCAGCAAAAATGGCTCGTTTTTGCTGCCAATGCTTTATCCGCCTGCGAGGAAATAGAATTCCTCAAATACATCCATCCGCGTATTTCTCCCGAAGTGTTTACTCCGGCTATCAACCTGATCTTAGAGAATAAAAACCACCACAAAACGATCAATGATTCTGGCGTTTATAACGTTAAGAATGCTCAATCCATTGCAGAGCTTTACACAATCGTTGGAGATCATGAAAAGGCTTTCCAGATTCTAAAAGAGGCTTCTCAATATTCATTGGAGATCAGCAGCGCATTGGCTGAACAATCAAGGAAGCTGGCGTCAATTGTTGATGTCGATGACAAATTGAGAAAAAGTGTTCTCGAGGAAGCGCGGGTTTTGTCCAGTCCAGAGTTTGTCCAATCACACATCGAAGAGACTCCTTTGAATGATGATCTGTACTCAAGTTTTGAACTGGATTGCATCCCCTGGGATCTTGGCATTGTCAATATAGATAAGTATTACCATCGAACCGAGGATCAAGAAGGATACATCAGGAAAGCAATTTCAGAAATCCTGCGCGCTTCGCAAGGGGGGAGAATCGAGCTTTCGGAGGGTGTCAGTGCGGCAATGCTTGCGGAGGCAATTCCAAACACCTTATGCAATGATGGATTCAATGATCTTGTGAACAGACTGCTCGATGAGTTTCCCAATGATAAACGATTGTTGGAAAAATCAATGCACTTTGCAGTTGAAGCCAACGATATCGGAAAGGCGAATGATATTGCTGAGCTGCTGATTTTGCTGGAACCTGACAATTTGAATACGAGAAGAATTTCCGCGAAATTAAAGCATGAGCTCGGAAAGTTCCAGGAAGTCGCTGCCGAATTAAATGAATTAAACAGGATGATCCCTTTGGAAAGTTCGGAAGAGAATTTACTGTTCAACGCTTTATTTGAACTTGGACTGTATGACGATGTGATTGAAAAAGGGAGGTCTGACTACGAGTCCAATACTGCCGATCCACAAGTACGCAAATTGATCGCGAAGAGTTTTTTTCAAAAATCCAATTTTGATCAGGCCATTAAGAATTTCCTGACTGTTCTTGAAAATAACCCTAAAGATTTGGACTCCTGGCAGTTTCTGGCAAGAG
The DNA here is from genome assembly GCA_964498605.1 of uncultured Anaerolineaceae bacterium. Taxonomy (GTDB): domain Bacteria; phylum Chloroflexota; class Anaerolineae; order Anaerolineales; family Anaerolineaceae; genus JBGQAS01. Next base: position 8,759 of record CAZCHK010000026.1, read on the forward strand.
CGTACGCGAATATTGGCGATTTCCATAATGAAGAGGTGGTTTTGCGAAAGGGGATCCTTGAGGACCCTGACCACGAGGCTTTGAATTATCAATTAGGATTCAGGCTGCTAAGAAACGGCGATACGACTGAATCCTTAAAGTATTTAGTAAAAATTAAAGATTTCTCAAATCATGACGCGGCAGAACTCGAATTGATTGCGGAATGTTTGATCAACGCGGGTTACTTTGATCAGGCGGAATCGATCTTATTATCAAACGAGTTCGTTGATAAAAAATCTCCAAAAGTTATGAGACAACTTTTGGAAATTCAGAAGAACAAAAGGGATTTTTCTCAGCTGTCTCAAATATATCGCTCTCTGTATGATTTAGACGAACTTGGCACGGAGGATCTTTGGGATTACGCACAGATCATTACGGCAGATTTGGATTCTTCGTACTCCGAAAAAAAGTGTGAATCAATTATCGAACAAATCTATTCAGATCTTCATCAATATGTGAAGGATGCGTCGATTGCTAGAAAAATCATCCTGGGAAAACTTGCCTACCATTCGGCACATTCTGGTGATTGTACTCAAATCATGAGCAGTTTGATCACGGATAACTCATTGGATACTGATGATTTGGCTGAGGCAAAAACATGGCTCGCACACGCGGCGTTAGATCAGAGGAATTATGATCTGGCTCTGGTTGCATATAAAGAAACCATTTTATTGGATCCTGGCAAAGTAAGCGCAAAAATTGGCCTGGCAAAATCCTACTATTCCAAGGAGTTGTTTGAAGAGGCGGATACCATAGCTGAAGGTGTTTTGTTGGAGAACAAAGAGGATCCAAAAATTCTTTCCTGGTATTCTGGATTCCAAAAAACAATTGGCAACAGGCAGAAATCACTAAATGTACTGACGGAGTTGGTCAGGATCTCTCCACTCCCACTCTATAAAATTCAATATGCTGAAGAATTGAGTTTTTTGGAGGAAAAAGCAGCGTGTAAAAGTATCCTGGTAGAACTGGCAGGAGGAACGTTGGACGACGATCAGATGGTTTTGAGGGCATCAAAACTGGCTGGTCAGATAGGCGAAGTTCAACTTGCGTTAGATTTCCTGACGAAAATGCGTGACAATGGAGATCACTATTCTGAAGGGTTCCTCTTGCACTTAGCATCCTTATATCGTCAGAACGGCCAAATCGGAAAGGCAATTGAAAACCTGAGCGCTGATTTGGATGTCAATCCTCACCATATCGCGAATAGAGCTGTCCTGGCAGATTTGTTGATTGAATGTGAAAAATTCCCACAGGCAATTGCCAACCTTGATTTACTAAAAAATGAACAAATTAAAGTTGAAAATGGATACTTACTCCCGTTTTTTCCTGATTATTCTGAGGTAATCCTCGATAAGACACAGATTATCTCCAAGTTGATCGATGTTCAAAAAATGAGTGGTAATTATGAAGATGCATTCAAGCTGGCCGATGCAGTTTCGATGACTCATCCGGAAAATCATTCCTATCGGTTGAGAGCAGCTCAATTAGCCTTTGAAATGGGGGACTACGAGAGGGCATTTGGATTGACTGATTTATCTTTGTTTAACAACAAGCAGCCAGTCAGCGATAACCAAGATAAGTGTGAGGATGAGGCAATATTAAATCTGGCAGGATTACGAGGTCATCTTGCATTAGAAAAAGATGATGTCGAAGAAGCCAGGCGAATCTCACAGTTATTCCCGGAAAGTTCCAGCTCCTTGGTTATAAATCTACTTAAAGTTCGGTTGCTCGCGCTGGATGAAGGGATACCCAGCGCCCGGAAACTGCTGGAAATTTTGGAGATTGAAGATGACTCTGATCTTTGGTTGGGGCCAACACTGGCAGAAGTCGATGAGTGGGAAAAAGCATTTCACTTTGTAAATTCTTTCAAGGAAAGCGTAAGCAAAAGATTTCCTGCCGTTGAGAAAATTGCAGCGGCGGTTGAACAGAGAATTTGGCAGGAGTTTAAATTAAGAAAGATGTTAGGAATCGTACGCAGAATACCTTCAAGCCCATTGATCCTGGAAATCGTCTCGGAAAAAATCCGCAAAGATCAATTAGCTGAATCGAAAACCTCACAAGATCTTTTAAACAGCCCTGAGGATTGCGTGACAGAAGCAATCCTTACATACGAAAATCAAAAATATGAGCAGTGCAGGTTGGTTTGCAATAGATTTCCCAGGTATCCCACATTGGTATGGCTGAATGCCCTGGCAACCCTAGAAGTGGATCCGCAGGCAGCAATAAACCTTGCAAAATTGGGTATTGACCTGCTTCCAAAGTCGGGATATTCCCATCGAGTGCTGGGACTGATCGCAGAAGAGATGGGGGATCAAGATCTGGCGATTCGTGCAATGGAGCATGCCATCGACCTGCTTCCGGGAGAAGACAGGTGGCATGTAGAACTTTCGGATTTGTACTCACGGGTTAATGATGGAAGCAATGAAATTCGGCACTTGCTTGAAGCTTATACAATTGATACGACTGCGACGGATGTGGCAAAAAAGTTAGGAAAAAAATACCTGGAAAGCCAAGAAATTCAAAAGGGGATTGCGCTTCTTGAGAAAGTTTTGGAATCGGATTCTTCAGCGGAAATTTTGAGCGAGATAGCAGCCGCATATGCTCAGCTGGGGAATAAAGAACTCGCGATACATTACTGCCAAGAAATCGAGAGGTATGTGAATGTGAGTGACGATGATTTTATCCAATGCGCGCAAATAATGTTTGCGATAGCAGATTATGACAAAGCATTTTATTATTCACGGAAAGCAGCCATAAAAAATCCTGAACACCCACAGGCGATTGTACTCCTGGCAAGATCCCTCGCATTCCGCAGCGGCAATTCTGAAGGTATGAAAATATTGGAAAAAGCGATGTCCCAGGGACATCAATCCATCATCGTTCGCAAGGAATACGCGATGTTAGCCATTCAGGAACGCGGACTGGATTTTGCGGGATCGATGATCGAAAACCTACTAACCGAAATACCAGAAGACCCTGATTTGCTTGGCTCATTGGCAATCCTGAAATATTCTGAAAAAGACCTGGACAGCGCAAAACAATTAGCGATAAAGGCTATACAAAACAACTCCATGGATAGCAGGGTATTTTCAACACTGGGACAAATAAACTTTGCCGAAGGAAATTTTGATAAAGCAATTGAATATCTTTCAAGAGCAATGGCTATCGATCAAGAAAACGCCGATTTGTATCTGCTTATGGTCGATGTTCTAAAACAAAGAAGAGAGTACACCCGAGCCATAGACCTGCTTGAAAAGGCTGCAATAAACTTCCCTGATCATGTGACCATCCTTCTCACTCTGGCGAGCTTGCACAAAGAAGGCAAAAACTATCAAAGAGCAGCGGACCTTCTTCAGGCAGCATCAGATCTGTCCCCTGCTGATATTTCAATCAAAAGACAGCTTGGCGCGATTCTTGCATTAAATTTAGTGCATTTTTCCCAGGAGGTACGCTCAATATTATGAATACGGAAACGAATACAAAAATGTACACACGACACGAGTTTCTTGACCTCATAGAATCCGCTAAACGGGTAAAGAATCATAGGTTCATGCGGCAGGCTTGCGCTCATTGGCTGGCAGTCTATCCTGGTGATTTGAAAGTCCAGTATTACAGCGCGTATGCCATGGCATATGAAAATCAGGTAAGCCACGCGAAAACGGCCCTGACAAAATTGCTCAACCAGGATCCGGAATTTATTGACGCCTATTTGCTGCAGGCGGAGATATTGTCAAAGGGCGGGTTTGATGCATCCGATACGCATAACAGTCTGTTTGCTTTGGGCGGGAATATGGGAGGCAGTTTTCAACCACTGCCGTGGGCTAGGTATATAAGAGAAACATCTACCACGCATTTGTCCCTGGGAGAAAACGAGAAATTCATCTGCGACGCTTTATCAGAGGCACCTGAGAATATTATTGTGGCCATCAGGCACCTGAGACACCTTTGGTCTGAAAAGGAGTATGCTGCAGCGTTAAATGTTGCGCAAATTTTTGAAAAAAGGTGGCCCGATTGTTTACAGGCTCAATTGATTAAAGGCGATAGTTTGATCAAACAGCATCAGAATTCGGAAGGCATGCAGGTTTTGCACAAATGCTTATCGATTGATTCAACCGGACAGGTCGCTGTACGATTATGGGGAAATGATCATGAATATCGAAATTTGTGGCCTGAAAAGTTCAACGTTCAATTTGATATTCCTGTTCCTGCTGATGTGGCAGCAATTTTATGGGGCAACAAGCTGGGAGGTGACAGCCATGAGGCCGCTGAACCTGAACATGGGCATGGGAGTGATTTTCTCGAATTTGAGCAGCAGCCGCAGAATGTTGACATCAATGATGACCATCAATGGCAGCATAGGGTTGATATGCCTCCTGAGGTTGAGGCGCATGAACCTGTGGGTGTGAGCAAGAACAGCGCACAGGTTTCAGGTTCTCGAAAAATTGATGCACCTCCGGAGTTAGAACAACTGTCATTGAGGCTGCAGAAGCAGGAATTGGGCGATGCGAGATTTCCGGTCTTCGTTGTGATGAGCAGTCACGTGAATCTGGCAAACAGGTATGGAGAAAAGACCGCTGCAGTTATTGAATCGGAAATGGAAACGCTCGTGAGAGTTGTGGCCAAGAAAAAAGGCTGGTCAGCTCTGGCGTTTTTACCGGATCACACAACGATGTCCAGTCATTATGGCATAGAGCCGGTGACAGATATCAATCCCTGGAATATCAAACTGGCGTTGTCTGATCTTGATGCATACTTGGCACAGAAAGGTGAAATGATTGGCGCATTGTTGATCATCGGAGGCGATGAGGTGGTTCCATTCCACAGGCTGCCAAATCCCACAGATGACTCAGATGAAGAGGTTCTTTCAGATAATCCTTATGCCTCTGTAGATGCCAATTATTTTGTTCCTGAATGGCAGGTTGGGAGATTTCCAGGTGCAAGTGATTCGGATGCCGGTTTACTTCTAAGGCAAATCAGGCAGTCGATAAAACATCATTCTGTCGAAGCCAAGAAAATGACATGGATTAGTTTGGTGCAAAACTGGCTCAACGTCAACCTCCTTGGGGATGGTGTGACAACCATAAGCCAAAGAAGAGGACGTAATTATGGGTATTCCGCAGCGATTTGGAGACGCTCATCAGTGGCTACTTTTCGACCGATTGGAGATGGAAAGGACCTGTTCATTTCTCCGTCCTCCAATATGTCCGCCAATGAAAAGTTAAAACTGGTTTCAGCGCCGCTGGCGTATTTTAATTTGCATGGACTTGCTGATGCCCCCTATTGGTTTGGCCAAAAGGATTTGAATGATAAAAAATCACAGGAGGATTACCCGATTGCCCTATCGCCGTCGGATCTTGATCAAACACAGCAACTTCCGCATCTTGTTTTTTCTGAAGCATGTTATGGAGCTTATATTCAAGGAAAAAATGAAAAAGATTCTATTGCCCTTAAGTATATCGATCTTGGAACATCAGGTTTCATTGGCTCGACGTGTGTGTCCTACGGCTCTCTTACGACCCCGTTAATCGGGGGAGACCTTTTGGGAAATATATTTTGGAAGAATGTTAAGGATGGATACTCGATAGGCGAGTCGTTATTGAGAGCGAAGGTTGAGTTGGTGAGGGAAATGACGCGCAGGCAGGGATTTTTGGATGGGGAGGATCAGAAGACGATTATTTCATTCGTCCTGTATGGTGACCCGCTTATTTCTAAAAGTTTTTTCAAGAGCCGATCCAAGAATCTGGTTCGCTCACGACAGGTAAGGATTGTGAAGACCATTTGCGATCGAGAAAACGAAGAAATCCAGGAAAAGTCTTCGTATAGTCGTGCAATTACTCAGGCAAAAAGATATATGGAATCCAACTTGCCGGGATTATCGAACGCTGTCATTCATGTCAGTAAACAGGTTTCCAGTTGTAACGGGGAAAAACACAATTGTCCCAATGCCGCACTTGGAAAAACTGTCCAGGCAGGCAAAAAATCAAACCACACAGTCGTTGTGTTTAGCAAAAGCATGCCCATTGCCAATTACAAGATGATGCAATATGCACGGGTGACTTTGGATAGCGCGGGAAAAATGGTGAAGATGGCGGTTTCCCGTTAGATCATACTAGATGTCCAAAAACAGCGCTGTTGACTTGGCGCTGTTTTTGATTTGCAGATGGGTTTTGGATAACTTATAATGAGTCGATATTGTGTGCATTGAGGTTAGAATGAAAATAACGGGAAATGAAGTTCGGCGGCAGTTTATTGAGTTTTTTGAAAAGAAATACCAGCATACAGTCGTTCCATCCGCTTCGCTAGTGCCGGGTGGGGACCAAACTTTGCTGTTCACCAATTCGGGAATGGTTCAGTTCAAGGATGTCTTTTTAGGGACGGATGTGCGAGAATATTCCAGAGCTGTCAATTCTCAAAAGTGCATGCGCGTAGCTGGAAAGCACAATGATCTTGATGACGTTGGTCGAGATGACTCGCATCATACATTTTTTGAAATGCTTGGAAATTGGTCTTTCGGGGATTATTACAAGGAGGAAGCCATTACATGGGCCTGGGAATTACTGACCTCTAGGTGGGCGCTAGATAAATCAAAACTATGGGTGACGGTTTTTGAAGACGAATTGAACATCATCCCTTGGGACGAAGAGGCTTTTTTCATCTGGAAGGAGCAGCCTGGGATTGAAACCTCTCATATTTTAAAATTTGGACGAAAAGACAATTTGTGGGAAATGGCTGAAACGGGCCCTTGCGGCCCAAGCAGCGAGATTCACATGGATTTTGGACCACAGGCTTGCGAAAAAAAAGGAGTTGCCGGCCATGTGTGCAAAGTAAATGGAGATTGCCACAGATTCGTGGAGCTGTGGAACCTTGTTTTTATCCAATACAACCGTATTGGCCGGGATGAATTTTTACCTCTGCCGAAACGACACGTCGACACCGGTATGGGGTTCGAAAGAATCGTGTCGGTATTGCAGGAAGTACCTTCGAATTACAGGACTGACTTATTGATGCCGTTGATCCTTCGAACGCAGGAACTGTGCCAGGCGACTGACAAACAGCGGGATGCGAATTTAACGCCGTACAGAGTGATCGCGGATCACGCGCGCGCAGCTTCATTCCTAATTGCGGACGGGGTAATACCCGGTAATACCGGCAGGAATTATGTCTGCAGAATGATAATCAGAAGGGCGGCGAGGTTTGGTTCAAAGCTGGGACTTGATCGATCATTTCTGGCAGAAATTGCGTTGAAAGTCATCGATGGTTATTCCGAGAGCTACCCGGAATTGAGGAAAAACCAGAAGATGATCATCAGCCACATTCAAAAAGAAGAAGAGCAATTCCATAAAACTCTTCAAAACGCGGATATGCGGTTGGAAGAATTGATAGAAGGTCTAAAAAATACCGGATCGAAAGTCCTGGATGGCGAGAGCTGTTTTGAGCTGTATGCTACCCATGGCCTTCCGCTTGAAATTACAAAAGACATCTTGAGTGAAAGAGGGTATCAGGTAAGCGAACAAGGATTCCATGTAGCAATGGAAAAACACAAGACCAAATCTGCTCCGGTAAAAAATAAACAGAAAAAAAATGAAACTTCCGCTGAAAAGTATCGGGCATTGTTCGAAAAACTCACCACCAGCAAGGCGTTGTCGCCATCTGGAGTGATTAATGACCCGTACACTTCGTTAACTGTGAAGGGGAATGTTCTGGCGATAATCAAGGATGGGATGGAAGAAAATATTGCGCATGCGGGTAGTGAGGTTGAAATACTTGTGCCTGCAACCCCCTTTTATCTCGAATCAGGAGGTCAGGTTGCTGATCAAGGGCTGATCGAGGCTGAGGATGGAACCTGGAAAATCGAAATTTTCGATGTGTTCCGACCAGCTCCAGGGATTGTCATGCACAAAGGAAAAGTGGCCAACGGGATCGTGAAAGTTGCTGACGAAGCGGTCGTAAGCGTTGACAAACAACGCCGGGACTCGATCATGAGGAACCACTCGGCCACGCATCTCTTACACGCAGCATTACAAAAAATAATTGGTGATACTGTCAGACAGGCGGGTTCATTAGTCGCTGAAGACAGACTTCGCTTTGACTTCACTCATCCTGCCGCTTTAAGTGAGGAGGAAATCAAGCGCGTTGAAGAAGAAGTCAATAAAGCGATATTATCAGGAATGAATCGAGAAACAAGGGAAGAGGATCTCAAGGCAGCGACAAAGGCTGGAGCGATGGCATTGTTTGGAGAAAAATACGGGAACATTGTCCGGACAGTCACTTTTGGCACTGATAGGACTTTCTCGTATGAGCTGTGCGGAGGTACTCACGTGGAGAATTCTTCTCAAATCGGTCTGTTTATGATACTCTCCGAAAGTTCGGTGGCAGCCGGGATACGGCGAATTGAAGCAGTGACTGGCTGGGAAGCGTACAAGTTCGCTCAAAAAAGGATAGACCTGGTGTCAAAAATTGCCCAGTATCTACATGTGAAAATAGAAGACGTGTATCGGGCTGTGATTGATCTGGATGACGAGGGTCAGAAAAAGGAGAAAGAAATATTAAACCTTCAGAATTCATTGATCATATCCAGCATTGCCTCATTGTTTGAAAAGATTATTGAAATCAAAGGCGTTGATGTACTGGCGTCCATGATAAAAGATGTCAGCCCGGAAAAGCTCAGAACCATTTCTGACCAATTCAGAGCGAAGTACCCCAACGGAGTAGCGATACTGGGAACAGTCCATCAAGAAAAACCTTTCATGGTGGTCTCTTCATCCGAAACTGCGGTTCAAAAAGGTCTGGATGCAAAAAAACTGATCGATGCTTTAGCGCCGATCATGGATGGTAGGGGGGGGGGCAACCAGCATATGGCTCAAGCAGGTGGTAGAAATCCGGAAGCGCTTCCCATCGTGATTGACAAATCACCCAAGATAATTTCTGACCTGCTGGGGTAATGAAAATAGCCTTCTTTCATTCAGAAGGCTATTTTTTTCTTGATCGTCAGATTAGAGCATGGAAATGACTTCACTGAAGGCATTTCCAATTGCAGGTCCCAGGAAAGTTAAAACTGTAAGAACCACCATAGCAACTAAAATTAAAATTAATGCGTATTCAATAATACCTTGCCCTTTGGACGCCTTGAGTTTGTGTGCCAACAAGCCACCTCCTTTCAACAATATTCCAACATCTATTGTTGCTGAAATCGCAACAAAAATCAACCATGAATGCTTACAGTTCCATTACAAATAATTATGCTTGCGTCGATTCCTGAGTTTCAGGAAGCCAGCAACAAAGAACCAGATCCTTGGCTGCTTTGACTTCATCCATTCTCCTGATTGGCGTCGAATGAGGAGCCTCTTTCAGTAACTGAGGATCATCAACCGCTTCTTTGGCAATCTGACGCAACGCGTGAATAAACTGATCCAGAGTTTGTTTGTTCTCTGTTTCTGTTGGCTCGATCATCAATGCTTCCGGGACGATGAGGGGAAAATAATTCGTGGGAGGGTGAAAGTTGTAATCCATCAGCCGCTTTGCGATATCCAACGCGATGATGGAAGGAGCCCCATCAACTTTTCCTTCCAACACAAATTCGTGCATGCACACGCGATCAAAAGGAATGTGAAATGTCTTGTTGAGTTTTACCCTCAGATAGTTCGCATTTAGAACAGAATATTCAGCAATTCGTCTCAGTCCTTTGGCGCCGTTCATGCTGATGTAAAGAAAAGCCCGGATTAATACTCCGAATTGTCCATTGAAGGATTTCACCCGACCGATTGTTTTTGAAGGGCGTTCGTATCCGTACAAAGGCTCTATCTCATCAGTGCCTGGTTCAATGATCGCGATCACGGGATCGGGGAGGAAATCGATTAATCTGCTGACGACTCCAACGGGTCCTGAACCGGGACCTCCACCGCCGTGCGGCGTGGAGAATGTCTTGTGCAAATTAAAGTGCATGACATCTATACCCAAATCAGAAGGTTTTACGATCCCTAACAAGGGATTCATGTTCGCGCCATCACCGTACACCAGGCCGCCACACTGGTGGATTAATTCAGTCACTTCCAGCACATGCTCGTCGAACAGGCCGAGTGTGTTGGGATTTGTCAACATCAACCCGGCAACAGTATCATCGCAAACTTCTTTCAACGCGCACAGATCAATGTTACCCCTTGGGTCCGTTGCGATAGGGATAACATCAAACCCTTGCATGGAGGAACTGGCCGGATTTGTCCCGTGTGCGGAATCAGGTATGATCATTTTAGATCTCTTCATGTCACCGCGGGACTGGTGGTAGGCTTTTATGATTGAAACCCCTACGAATTCTCCTTGCGCTCCAGCGGCTGGCTGCAGAGTCATGCCTCTAAAACCGCTGATTTCTTTTAACCACTCTTGTAGGGAATACATCATTGCGAGGTTCCCCTGCACGGTTTCTATGGGTTGAAACGGATGAGTGTTCGCAAATCCTGGAAGCCTTGCAGCGTCTTCGTTGATCTTTGGATTGTACTTCATCGTGCATGAACCCAGCGGGTAGAAGCCGCCATCAATGGAATAATTTAATTTCGAAAGGCGCATGAAATGGCGTATCACGTCCAGTTCGGAAAGTTCAGGCAGCGGAAGCTCATCCCGAAGAAGAGACGAGGGAAGTGGTGACAATGGCACATCAGGTTCCGGGTACTGAACTCCGTGGCGTCCAGCAGATGATAGTTCAAATATCGTAGGTTCAGGCATCAACGAATCTCCTCGAGCACATTGGCGAATAATTCGATATCTTCCTTGTTATTCATTTCCGTGACAGCGATGAGCATGTGGTTCATCAGCTGGTCGTTTATGCATCCCAGATCAAACCCGCCCAGAATTTGGTGTTCCAATAAGTGCTCATTTAATTCCGTGATTGACCTGGGACATTTCAATACAAATTCATTAAAGAATGGTTGAGAAGAAACAAGTGAATAGTGTTTCAACTTCGAAAGAACATTGGCAGCATAGTGAGCTTTGTGGTAATTTAATTCTGCGACTTTCTTGAGCCCGCTTTTTCCCAGCAGGCTCAGGTATGTGGTCGCTGCCAAAGCCATCAGGCCTTGATTGCTGCAGATATTCGATGTAGCTTTTTCTCTGCGAATGTGCTGCTCCCTCGCCGTGAGGGTAAGCACATATCCTTTTCGATGTTCACCTGAAGCTTCTTCGGTTTCTCCCACCAATCGCCCTGAGATTTTCCTGGCGAATTCTTTTTTTGTCGCAAATATTCCCAGGTAAGGTCCTCCAAAGGAAATCGGAATCCCAAGAGGTTGTCCTTCTCCGACGACGATATCCGCACCCATCGCACCCGGGGGAGTGAACAAGCCCAATGCCATGGGGTTTACCGCGACTGCCAGCAAAGCTCCTTTGGCGTGGGCTTCACTGCTTAATTTTGTGAGATTAAACAACCTTCCAAAGAAATCGGGATACTGCACAATGATCAAACCTGTATCCTCAGTAATTTCAGGCATCATGTCATCCGGTGTTAAAAATGGATTCTTGTAATCCTCGTCGCCGGTAACCCTTATTTCAGGAAAGCCTTTCATGTACGTACGAAATGTTTGACGGTAATGTGGGTGCACAGAAGGCGAAATCACCATGTGCTTTCTCAATCCTCGAAAATGGTGGAAGGCCATGATACCGGCTTCCGCCACGGAGGTCGCGCCATCGTAATGAGAAGCATTGCATGTATCCATGCCTGTCAGGCGGGCCATTAAGGATTGATACTCGAAAATCGCCTGCAAAGTGCCCTGAGAAATTTCTGGTTGATAAGGCGTATAGGCAGTATAGAACTCTCCCCTGCGAAGGATATGATCGACAGCAGATGGAATGTAGTGATGGTACGCGCCGGCTCCCAGAAAGCACGCAAGATCCGTCACGGTGTCATTTGCCCCGGAAAGTTCACGGGCCAGGGCAATGGCTTCCATTTCAGTCATTGCATCGGGAAGATCAATTTTTGGAAACCGAAGCGTGTCAGGTATATCTTTGAAAAGCTCTTCAATTTTCTCTACACCGATCGACTCAAGCATCTGATCCCGCTCGGTGCTGCTGTGGGGAATAAACATTAATGGCCTCGATTTGCACAATAAGCTTCGTAATCTGCCGCATTCATAAGATCGTAATCAGCTGAAGGATCAAATTCTATCTTCAGCATCCATGCTTCCCCATAAGGATCCGCGTTGATCAGTTCGGGCGACCCGGCCAGCTTTTCATTTGAAGCAACGACCTTCCCGGAAATGGGAGCTGCGACATCGGCGGCAGCCTTGACAGATTCAACTGTTGCGCATGTTTTGCCTTTTTCAATGTTTTCATTTGTGCCTGGAAGGATTTCCACAAACACAATGTCTGATAATTGCGATTGGGCGTAATCAGTAATTCCGATTGTCGCGATGTTATTTTCATATCTCACCCATTCATCGGATTTCGTGTATTGCAGATCAGCAGGTACATTCATTGGTTCCTCCATTTTTTTAATGTTTATAAGGTGATTCTACGAACGACTTCTGATAAAGTCAAGGCGTAACAGGATTTCTCAGCGGTTTTCTGGATATCAACGTGAAGAAACCAATTATTTTTATAAAACCACTCACGATAAGTGCAAAAACCAGCCCGGAATTGTTCGCGATGACCGATCCTATTACGGGGAAAGTAAAGGCGATGAAATATTGCAGGCCATGCGATATCGAAATATAGATCGAGCTCTTTTCAGCTGGAAAAGTCTTCATCAGCTCATCGAACAGAACCAGATCAACACCCGCTTGAAAGAGTCCGGCCAAGAAATTGACCCCGAGGATTACCCACGGGTTATCAGTTATGACGACAGCGATCGGGTAAAGACTCATCAATAAGGTAGACCAAATCAGTATTGTTCGAGTGCCTTTTCTGCGCGCGACCCTGTTCCAAAAGAAGTAACCAATTACCATGGATGCTGTTTGAGCAGTACCAAACGCTGCAATCCAGGAATTAGACGCCTGGATACCCCTCACGTAATAAAGAGCGAACAAGGACATGCCTAATGCAACTCCTGTTGAAAAGATCAAGCGCTTGGTGACAATCGAAACAAAGGGTTTATTATTCATCACTTCAGCAAGAATGCCTCTGAGGTTGTAATCTGGACTTACACGGGCTGTCGAGGGAATATCAGGTGATTCCGGAATTCTCAATTTGAGAGAGCTGATAAGAGAAACGATACCCCCGAAAGACAGCAGCATCAGTGTAATTTGAAAATTTACCGACTTGTTTATTATTCCTAACAGTTGTCCCCCGATAAAAGTGAAAATCGATGTGGTTAAACCTAAAATCGCCCATCTGCGTGACATCAATTCATAGCGGCCATCAGACCCGCTGATACGGTTCATAACGACGTTGAAAGTAATATCCAGGATTATTTGCGGTATGGATATGATCGCCCAGATGATCAGGATGGCGGTGACCCACTTGGCCTGGGGTAAAAAGAAAGGTATCAACCCGGAGAGAAAAAATCCACCAATATGCACAATCCTAGACCATGCATACCAGCGGGTCAAATTTCTTCTCTGCTGGATGAAGCGACCTATTGGAAATGCAAATAGAAATCCTGCCACCGCAGGCATAGAAACCAAAAGACTGATCTCTAAAGCCGACGCGTGGTTTCTGGACATAAATACTGGTAAAAATGTAGCAGCGGCTCTGGCTATGCCCACGCCGATCGAATCAATTTGGGTAAGGGTAAAATTTCGCTTGCTGATCATTCTGGACACTCGAGGAGTAGTAAACCAATTCATAAGTTGCGATTATAAAGGTAAATCCGAAAGATGACATTCATCATACCAAATCGGCATGCCAGATCTTATAATATGGACATCTCTTGACGAGGAATCTACATGGCAAACAAGAATTTCACAACCGAAAAAAACATACACCCAGTATTGAAAGAATTCCAGTATGAATTAAATCCAGTCGTTCATGGCTACGCGGAAAGAACGTTGTATGTCAATCTGCAAACAAATCAAATCCAAAGCAGACCGGTAACTGGACAGATGAAAGAACTGTTCACAGGCGGAAGAGGGTTCTGCCTGTGGCTGCTTTGGAACGGCATCAAGGACAACACGCGTTGGGATGATCCTGAAAATGAATTGCTTGTGGCAGGTGGACCAATCGGCGGCATCACTGCGTATCCTGGATGCGGAAAATCGACGGTTGTCACGATTTCACCATTAACCCACACGGTGATTGATAGCAATGTTGGTGGCTACTTTGGGCCTTACCTCAAGTTCGCAGGATGGGACGCGCTTGAAATCCAAGGAAAAGCGGAAAAAGATGTCATCATCTTTATCGACGGCGATCAAGGTGTGGTCAGAATAGAATC
>CAZCHK010000026.1:23247-30736 GCA_964498605.1 uncultured Anaerolineaceae bacterium
AAAAAGATGTCATCATCTTTATCGACGGCGATCAAGGTGTGGTCAGAATAGAATCGGCTCCGCATGAGGCGATCAACACGCATATTCTCATTCGTCAATTGACAGAATGTTACGCCCAGGATGAAAAGGAGAAACAGAGTCTTTCCATCATGTCTGCCGGGGAGGCAGCTGAACATGTGGCAATGAGCTGCTTGAATGTCAGTTATTACGACCCTCGCAGGAAGGAAGTGAAAATAAAACAAGCGGCACGGGGTGGATGCGGACGGGTGTTTCGTGATAAACACATCAAAGCAGTCGTGGTCAAATATTCAAATCTGGGTCCGAATAGCAATGGCGCTGCGGATATTGAATTAATCCGGAAAGCTGGTACAAGGATCAAGAAAGAAATCTCAGAGTTTGACGCTTCACAAAACGACATGGGACAAACGGGCACACCATATCTTGTGGAAATTATGAGCAAGTTCGACCTTTTACCTATCGAAAACTTCCGTTTTGGTTCGGACGACCGCGCTGCCAGGATTGGCGGAGAAATTTGGAAAGCCATGTTTGACCATAGCGGACCGGATGGTTGTTGGTATGGTTGTACTTTAGCCTGTGCCCATGGTGTGCCGCACTTCCACCTCAAAACCGGTCCCTATAAGGGAGACGCGGTTTTTGTAGATGGACCGGAATACGAAACGATCGGTGCGATTGGAACAAACACAGGAATTTTTGACCCATTGGCCATTCTGGAATTGAATTTTTATTGTGATACCTATGGGATAGATACCATTTCATGCGGGAATTCAATTGCCTTCGCCATGGAGTGTTATGAGATGGGCATATTAACAAGAGAAAGGACGGGGGGATTGGAACTTCAGTGGGGTGATCAGGATGTGGTTATTAAATTGATCCACCAAATGGCAAAGGGGGAAGGATTTGGCATGCTGATTGGTCAGGGCATCAGGCACATGAAGAAAACTTTTGTGGAAGAGTACGGTGCAAATCCGGAGCAGTTGAACGACATTGGCATGGAAATAAAAGGACTTGAAATTTCCCAATACATTTCTAAAGAGTCTCTGGCCCAACAGGGTGGGTATGCTTTGGCATCAAAAGGACCCCAACATGACGAGGCGTGGCTGATATTCATGGAAATGGTCCATAAGCAGCTGCCCACGTTTGAAGCAAAGGCGGAAGCGTTGTACTATTTCCCGGTATGGCGAACATGGTTCAGCATACACGGTTTGTGTAAATTGCCCTGGAATGACATCATACCTATCAGCAATAAAACGGCAAAAGAACCCGCGAAAGTTCCTGAGCATGTAGAAAACTACACATGGTTGTATGAGGGGGTGCTTGGTAAAAAAATCGACATTGACGGAATACTCCGTGAATCAGAGCGCGTTTATCAATTCCAACGCATCTTCAATTTACGAATGGGTTATGGTACCAGAAAATACGATTACCCACCATATCGAGCAATGGGTCCAGTCACCGCGAGAGAATATGAATCACGAATGGAAAGATATGATTTGCAGCTCAAGGATGAGGTGGGGAATGATCCGCGGGAAATGACAGTTCAGGAAAAGATGATGGCACTGCGGAAGTATCGAGAAGATCGGTACGAAAAATTAGTTGATGCGGTTTACAAAAGACGCGGTTGGAACGAACAAGGAATTCCCACGAAAGAAACACTGCAGCGACTGGGGATGGATCTGCCCGAACTTGTCGCGATAATTGAGCGCAACTAATGAATCAAGCGAGGTCTGCTGGAAAGCAGACCTCCACATGATTATAGTATAATCCCGTCAATCGTAATACTTCCTGGAAAATTAGCGCATGGATTTTGGCTTTGACCAAAATTGACGAGGACGAGGGTTCGCTGCCGCAGGGCAGCGTTAACCAGGGGATCCTGGGAAAATCGAAAGATCAGCGGAAGCCCTCCAAGTAATTAGATACTTGTTTCCAGAAGACAGCGATAATTCACTATCTGCAAAAACGCAGTAAAGGAGCGCGATTATGTGCGGTATTGTCGGCTACATTGGTGACAAGAATGCCTCAGACATTATCCTGGCTGGATTACATCGTTTGGAATACCGGGGGTATGATTCGTCAGGAATCGCAATATATAACGGAAAAGAAATAACGGTAAGAAGAAAAGCCGGGAAACTTGAGAGATTGATCGCCTCGATTGCGCAAGACCCCGTGATTGGAATGGTTGGAATTGGCCATACCCGTTGGGCAACGCATGGCATACCGAATTCCACGAATGCCCATCCCCACATAGGGCAGACTGGGAGAATCGTGATCGTCCATAATGGCATCGTCGAGAACTTTACGGAACTTAAAGAGGAAATGATTGCTGGTGGGACTGTATTTCAATCTGAAACAGACACAGAGGTAATTGCTCACCTGATTGAGGGAGACTGGCGCAAAACCAAAAACATTTTTGAGGCTTTGAGATTAACCCTTCAGAAGATCCGAGGGGCGCACGGGATTGTGGTTTTTTGTGCGGACGAACCAGAAAAGCTGGTTGCTGCAAGAGTGGGCAACGCAGGTGGCGTGGTGATTGGTTTTGGCGATCATGAAATGTTTGTCGCGTCTGACATACCTGCGATACTTGATTACTCACGTGTCGTCACATTTCTGGAATCCGGAGAAATCGCGGTGATAACAACGGATGATGCGAAAGTTTACAATTTCTCGGGTAATCAGTTGGAAGTGCGTAAACAGTCCATCAGCTGGGATCCAGTATCTGCAGAAAAAGGCGAGTATAGGCATTTCATGCAAAAAGAGATGCACGAACAGGTGCGTTCAATCACGGATACCTTGGCCGGCCGAGTCGATTTTGACAGGAACCTGATCAACCTTCCCGAATTGCATCTTGATGAGGCGGTGGCTAAAACCATCAGCAAGATCTTTATCACTGCTTGTGGTACAGCTGCTCACTCGGGAATGATTGGGAGGTTTTATTTTGAGGCGCTTTCAAAGATCACGACCGATGTCGAGATTGCTTCAGAATTTCGGTACCGCGACCCGATCATCCCGCAACACGCGATTGTATTGGCAATCAGTCAATCTGGCGAAACAGCTGATACACTTGCCGCCATGGAAGAGGGAAGAAAAAAAGGAGCGACCCTGTGGTCCATCGTGAACTCGATAGGCTCGCAGGCTATGCGTATAGCTGACGGCGCGATTTCAATGCAGGTGGGACCTGAAATCGGCGTGGCGTCGACAAAAGCTTTTACAGCGCCTATTGTGGATTTATATTTAATCGCGTTGCAACTGGCTGCGCTTCGAAATACACTTAACGAGTCGACAATATCGGAAAAGATACAAGATATTCGAAAACTGCCTGATGCGGTAGGAAAATGCCTTGACCGAGAAAATGAAATCGAAAAACTTGCGGATCATCTGCTGGATGTCAAAGACATGCTTTACCTGGGCAGGGGCATTAATATGCCGATCGCTTACGAAGGGGCTTTAAAACTGAAAGAGATATCATACATTCATGCTGAAGGGTACCCGGCGGGAGAAATGAAACATGGACCGATCGCACTGATCGACCAAAGCATGCCTGTCATAGCGATTTGTACAAATGATCCGTGGAGGGAAAAAATGATCAGTCAAATCGAGCAGACCAAAGCTCGCGGAGGTTTGACAATCGCAGTTGCGACGGATGGTGATGATCAGATAGCTGAAATATCAGACCACGTGATATGGGTTCCCCATATGCCCTGGTTATTGTCACCAATCGTGAATACGATCCCTTTGCAGCTTCTTGCCTACCATATCGCGGTAAAAAGAGGGTTGGATGTGGATCAACCGAGAAATTTAGCGAAATCTGTAACGGTTGAATAAGATATGGGCTATAATCTCATATCAACAAAGAACAATTGATTTAAGGCAAACATGTCTGAAAAAGATCAAATATTTATTGGCGTTCGGTTTTCCAGATCGGGAAAGCTTTATCATTTCAATGCAACCAAATTCCCCGACATAAAATTGGGAGACAAGGTGATTGTTGAAACCAGCAGGGGGTGGCAGATCGGAGAAGTCGCTCAGCAGGTGAAAGATACCTCCACTCTGCCTGAGGGTGGAGTGAGGAGTATTGAGAGAATTGCGACTGAGAAAGATTTGACACAAAAACAGAATTGGGAATTGCGGCAGGAAGAAATCTTGAGGTTTTGTCAAAACGAAGCAGGGAGATTCAAATCTCCCAGGATAAAATTCACTGCCTGTGAAATTGGTTTTGATGGGAATAGGTTAACGGTGACATATGCATCTGAAAGTGACGAAAAGACAGACTTCAAACTATTTCGACAGGAACTGCAAAGAAAATACAACTATCCACAAATTGAGTTTCGGCAGGTCGGACCCAGAGACGTCGCGAAATGTCTGGGCGGAATGGGCGCTTGTGGTTTGGAAACAAGGTGCTGCACGAGATTTCTGACCGAGTTTAATTCGATTTCGATCAGAATGGCAAAAGAACAAGGTATTTCTCTCACGCCTTCTGAGATTACAGGCATGTGTGGTCGATTACGCTGCTGTTTGATCTACGAATACGATTTCTATGTTGAAGCACGAAAACAACTACCGAAAAGGAATTCAATCGTTACGACAGATCAAGGACAGGGTAAAGTCGTGGATATTTATCCGCTAAGGCAATCTGTTCTGGTAGAGATGCCCGAAGTCGGCTACAAGGAAATTCCCAAAAGCGACATTGTATCGGTGAAGGATAAGCCCCAGGATCCCGTGGTGAGGCAAGCTCAAAAGAAAAATCACAAGAATAAACCTGAAATCAATAATCATGATCCGGAAATTCAGTGATTGGAAAACCAGGCAAAGTATTCTCGTGATCTTGGCTCATCCTGATGACCCGGAATTTTTTTTGGGTGGGTCCATAGCCTTATGGTCTCAGCAGGGACATGCGGTCAGTTACTGGTTGTTGACACTTGGCGAAAAGGGTTGTGATTCCACCGAAATCGATTGTTCAAAAATTGCGGAGATCCGCAGAGGAGAACAGCTGGAGGCCGCGAAGCTTCTTGGTGTTAAAAGCGTTGATTTTGGGGGATTTCGAGATGGGGAGATACTACCAAATCTAATTATTCGCAAAGAAGTCGTTCGAGCGATTAGAACTATCCGTCCCACTGTTGTGGTGACCTGTGATCCGGGCAACCGTTTCCATCGCGGCCATGCTCTGAATCATCCTGATCATGTCTACGCAGGTATGAATGTAATCGATGCGGTGTACCCTGCAGTGAACAATGCACTATACTATCCGGATCTTCTGGAGGATGGACTAAAACCTCATTTCATCAACGAATTGTGGCTGAGCTTGGCGGAGCACAAGAATTGTAAGGTCGATATTTCGTCCTGTGTCGGTCAAAAAATTGATGCTCTATCAAAACATACCAGCCAGATTGGAAAGAACATGAAAGTAATAAGGGAAAGGATGTTGGCCAGGTACAAGTGGAGCGCCCTTTTCAAAAAGAAGTATTATGAATATTTTTACAGGATAATTTTCTGATGGGAAATGATTATATCTGTACAGTCAAGAAATTTATTAAGGAATTGATTGGTTTTCGTCGGGATTTTCATCAACACCCGGAATTAGGTTTTAACGAAAGAAGATCAGCAGGGATTATATCGGCTGAACTTGCGCATCTAGGGTATCAAGTGCGCAGCGGAATCGCTGAGACCGGAGTTGTTGGAGTTATCGGCTCGGGAAAACCGGTGGTCATGCTACGTTTTGATATGGATGCTTTGCCTGTGATCGAAGAGAGCGCGCATGAGTATGCTTCAAAGAACACGGGTATCATGCATGCATGTGGCCATGATGGCCATATGGCGGTTGGAGTGATGACTGCCAGGTTGTTGGCGAAGGAATACAAGAATCCTTCTGGAACAATAAAATTTGTTTTTCAACCTGCTGAAGAAGGTTTGGGCGGTGCTGCGAAAATGATCGAGGCAGGCGTTCTGGAAGACCCTCAAGTTGATTACTGTCTTGGTATGCACATTTGGAATGACAGGCCATTAGGATGGGTGGGGATTACGCCCGGGCCAGTGATGGCAGGATCCGATTATTTTCAAATAAAAATTCACGGGGTTGGAGGTCATGGCGCAATTCCACATCAAAGCAAGGATGTGATTATCGCCTCCAGTATGATTATTCAGGCCTTGCAAACCATCATCAGTCGGAATATCGCACCGCTGCAGCCGGGTGTTGTCAGCGTCACATCCATCAATGCAGGTACGGCCTTCAATGTCATCCCCGCTGAAGCGACCTTGTTGGGAACGATCCGCTACTTTTCAGAAGAAGTTCATCGGATGCTCATTGAACGAGTTCAGGAAATCGTGCATGGGATCGCTTCAGCATTGGGGTGTCGCGCGGAAATAGATATAACGGATATTACACCGGCCTTGAATAATCAACCAGACCTCACAAGGAAGATATCAGGAATTGTCCACGGGATGTCACTTTTCGACCAGGTTGATAGTCAATTTCAAACGATGGGATCCGAGGATATGGCGCTGTTTCAAAAAAGGATTTCAGGTTGTTACCTGTTCTTCGGTTCAGCCAATGAGTCGAAGGGGTATGTATACGGGCATCATCACCCAAGATTTGATTTCGATGAAGATGTTCTTCCTTTGTGCGTGGCGACAATGACGGCCTGCGCTTCAGGGCTTTTAGAAAAATAATCGTTTTTTTCATAAAAACAAGATGAATGTCACTTGAAGAATATCCTTTACGCTCATATGATTTGATATATAATCTGATTAATCAGATTTATTAAATGGAAAATTTAAACGCAACCGAAACTTATCATTTGTCAAACTTTCTTCAGTTTTTAATTGAGAAATCGAGGGAGGAATGCGACCGGCTTCCGGCGATTAAGGAGATGAGCAGAACATTAAACATCTCACAACCCGCGCTCAGGGAGCAGTTGGAACAGGCCAAAACACTGGGACTGGTGACCGCAAAACCAAAAGCGGGAATCAGGAGAGTACCTTATGCATTTTCCCCGGCTGCAATACAGTCAATAAAATTTGCGGTACTGCAAGACACAAAATACTTTGTCAAATTGTCTGAGACAAGAAAAGGTTTAGAAAAAGCCTTTTGGTATGAGGCTGTCGCCAAATTAAATATTGATGATTTGAGTTTCCTGAACACCCAGCTTGAATCTGCCAGGCGAAAACTTGCTAGGCGGCCTGCTGAAATTCCTCACCTTGAGCATAAGACCCTACATCTCAGTATCTATCACCATTTGGATAATACATTCGTCACAGGTATTCTAGAAGGATTTTGGTGTGCCTACGAGATTATCGGGATGAGTCAGTACTCGGATCTTGAATATTTAACAAGAGTTTGGGGATATCATTCGAAAATCGTTAAATCGTTGGAAGAGGGTGATTTTGATTTAAGTTATCAATACATGATGGATCATTTTGATCTGGTGCAAAGCAGGAGATTCCCCAATAGCAAGTATGCTTTTGAATAATCTACAGG
>CAZCHK010000027.1:0-9700 GCA_964498605.1 uncultured Anaerolineaceae bacterium
AAGGAAGTGCCTTGAAGATACCCGACTGAAGACCCGAGCCACGAGACATCCCAGCCGCCATCGGCGTATGGCACCGCCGTGACTATTGCTTTGACTCCAATTCTGGGAATCGTGAGCCAAATCTCGGTGGGTTTGTACCCTCGCAGCGGAGATTGACGTTCCAGTTTCGTGAGCCGGCCGGGAGCAAAGCCGGTCGAGGGCAGCAAGGCAGGTGTCGTGGGGGTTGGAATGACGGGGAGCACCACCAGGCACTGCGGGTCGCTGGAGGCACAGCCGATCCCCCGCAGGGTTGCTCCCGTACCCGCGTAACTGGCGGTGTACAGGATGACGTGATCAGCCTGGTAAACGGATGTGGGAACGCTCCAGACTTCTCTCACATCGTGACCGCCGGATGCAGAGGTGTCGGTCAGCACCGCGTTAGACGCCCCCGGGATACCCGTGCTTCCGTCCCGCCAGGTCCAGTTGGCGGGATCGATGAATGCTGCCAGGGCATCTGCCGGGGTGGCGGCGATGGCCGCGGCGCGGTTGATGGCCATGTAGGCTGCCGAATCATCAGCCGGAATCATCAGCTTGCTGTACGTGATCTGACCATCCAGTTCGGAAAGCACGAAATTCCCTGTGGGGGTGATCCCAGAAATGCCGGGGAACAGTGCCAGGCTAAGTGGACCTGAAGATGTAGGCGTTATACCGCCGACAACGGCCACGGGCGTCCAGGAATCCGTACCCAGCGCGCTGGTGACGATGATAGTGCGTCCCTGGTTGGTTTCACCAAAGGCGACATAAGTACCGTTGAGCTCGATCAAATCGTGGAACGCGTAGTAAATCGCGTCGCCCCCGGGCACGATGGCGGGGGGGACCGGGATGAAAAATGTGCTCACGTAGACCCAATGGACGAGATCGTTGGATACGTAGAATTTCATGTCCGGCACATTGCCGACCGCGCCCCAACCCCGGTAGGCGTAGGTCGTCGCGCCAACGGTGACCGGCCAGGGTTTGACGATGAAATGGGTCTCGCACAGGTCTGTGCTTGTGGGGGCGGAAAACGTAAAGGGACCGTTGGAGGTCTGGGAGAATTTGATGCGGTACGTGCCGGCAGGGGAGCAGCCTGCGGTGTCGTTGCGGTCCTCAAAGAAGATCGTGTAGAAGTTGTCCTGTCCAAACCCGGTCAGATAACGCGGGCTGATGGTTGGACCGGGTACGGATAAGGGACTCAGAGGGGTCTGGTCCACCTGGGGGATGGTCGCTTCAGCGCGCGCTTGTGAAACGGACACCGCCAGGATGGATACAAGGACGAGAATCAGAAACATTCTGGCGTACGACAAATTAAATTTACCTGTAGGCATGAGGTTTCCTCCTTTGCCGGATTAAATACAGTATACCAAGGAATGACGCTGGGCAGAGAGCGCACACGTAGAATGCCCAGTTAAATGATCATGTTTACCGGAATGAGATGAGTGGTTCAATTGATAATGTTACCAGGAGCGAATACACCTTTCCGGAGTGTGATTAAAATGAACAAACTGACCGTCTCATATGGATGCAGGTCCACCAGGATTGATGCCACTACTTCTGTTTGATGCAATTCGCCTATTGACATGGGTAAAGGAATTTGCTACACTGGTTGTTGGTAATACCACCAGCCAGATGACACTCGAACAGCTTCCAAAATTAAAGAAACAAACCCTTGTCGACGATTTCATCACCCGATTCGAGGAAATGATCCTGTCCGGCAAATTAGGCATCGGTGAAAAACTGCCATCCGAACGAGATCTGGCTTCACAGCTTGGTGTCAGCCGACCAGTTGTGCATGAAGGACTGATTGACCTGGCGAACAAAGGACTCATCACGCGTGGCAGCAGCGGAGGCGCAGTGGTGAATGATTATCGTAAAGATGGATCGCTGCCCATGCTGACCTCGCTGCTGAACTACCGAAACATCATGCTGGATCCGGCCATCGCCACAAGCACGCTCGAATTTCGTTTGCTGGTCGAAGTGGAGAATTCACGACTGGCTTCCCGCAACCGCAGCGAGGAACAGCTTGAGGGGATGAAAGGGATCATCCGGCAGGAAGAGCTAGTAAACAGCAGTGATATTGATCAGATCAGCGAACTGGATTTTCGGCTTCATCACCTGATTGCGCTTGCCACGGGAAACATCTTTTACGCTTTGCTGCTGAACAGTTTTAAGACATTGTACATGAATTTTGTAAAACAATTTTACGCCATACCTGGTGTCGCGGGGGATGTTTTGGCGTTTCACAGGGATCTTGTCAGCGCAATAGAGATGCGCGACGAAGAAAATGCTGTCAATATCATGACCCGCATGCTTGAGCATGGGGGAAAATATATGACCGAGTTGATTTCCCGCAGGAAATAGAAGGAGCTGAAAATGGCGATCGATCAGGTGGTAGAACGGGTAGGAGTCGCAGAAAAAACACCCAGGTTCAAAGTCAAAGAACCCAAAAATCTTTCATCGCGCGTCAAATGGCTGAGAGATTATTTTTTTATGGGAGTCAACCGCCCCTGGAACAATGCCTGGACGCCGTTTTCAACAGGCACACCCTGGGATCTGCAGTATAACGAGGCGTTGTATTACATCGTCCCAGAAGCTTTCATCCTTCTGGCGACGATCAAAGGATCCTTTCGGTTGACAGCGAAGAACGTGGCGTTGCACAAAGATTTTTGGACCTGGAGTATTGCTGAAAGAAGAGCGTGGTTCAATAAAGAGTGCATGGTTAAATACATGCCCCAGGAAGTGCTTCCTGGAGATTTGGTCGCGGGAGCAAGGTTCAATATCCTGACCTCGCTGTGCCTAAACAAGAAAGAGGCGGCTGAATACGATCGGTTAACGATTGGGAAGAACGGCGCGCGCGCCAGGGCGACCTATTTTCATGATCATGGATACGGAAATTCCGGAGCGACGAGCGGGCATCTCATCCCGGCGCACGAAGAGACGCTCAAGAGGGGATGGAAATCAATTTTCGAGGACCTTCAGGAACGCTATGACAATCTGAGCAGGAAAGAGCAGAAAGGCGCCAAAGGCGCACAGTACAGGGCGATGATGACGGCCGCGTTGATGCCGAAGGAATTGGCTGAAAAGTACGCAACCTTATGCCGTTCACTGGCTGCGGAAGAGAAGGACCAAACCCGCAGGTCTGAACTGGAGCAGATGGCCAAGAACCTTGATCGCGTGCCATGGGAGCCGCCGCGGACTTTCTGGGAGGCGGTACAGGCATTGTGGTTCAATCACATGCTGATCATGGCGGATGAGAATTATCCGGGCGCAGGGACTTCGTTTGGCAGACCGGATCAATACCTGTTTCCTTATTGGGAGAGATCGATTAAGGAAGGAATGGATCGCGAGTTTGGCAAAGAGATCATGAAGTGTTTTTGGATGCACTGCAATTTTGCCTACGACGCCATGATCGCCAATGGCCCGAACGGCGTGACAGCGGCTTTCGGGCAGCTGCTCAACCTGGGTGGGATGGACAAGGATGGCAGGGACGCCAGCAACGACCTCACCTACGCCATGCTGGAGGTCATTGATGAGATGTCCCCTATTCTTGAACCCAAACCCAACGTGAGACTCTGCCGCGGTAGTTCGGACAAGCTACTGGATAAGGTCATCGACATGGTTTCCAGCAGCCAGGGAGCTCCATTCCTGCTGAATTTTGACGAGCGTTCCATGGCCGGGATTATGCTGGAGGCGAAAAAGGGAGGGTATACACATCTCATCCATGAAGGTAACGTGTGGGATTACGCCTCGGTAGGCTGCATGGAGAACACCATGGTCGGTAATGACCGGTCCGGCACGGTCGATAACAACATCAACCTGCTCAAGGCGGTCGAGCTGGCGTTGACGGGTGGCACAGACCTTCTACCAGTGACGAATCCCATGACGGGCGCCACTTCAAAAATCACTCAGGATGGCCCCGCGACAGGGGATTCCACGAAATTTGAGAAGTGGGAGCAGTTCTGGGAAGCCTATGCCAAACAGACCGAATACATCATCTCCAAATGCGTGGCGAACCATGAAAACACAGAATACATT
This sequence comes from uncultured Anaerolineaceae bacterium, assembly GCA_964498605.1. Classification (GTDB taxonomy): domain Bacteria; phylum Chloroflexota; class Anaerolineae; order Anaerolineales; family Anaerolineaceae; genus JBGQAS01. Next base: position 4,051 of record CAZCHK010000027.1, read on the forward strand.
CGGGCCACGTACTTTCGCACACCATTTCTCTCCTGCATGGTCAAAGGATGCGCGGAAAAAGGAGTGGATGTCACGCAGGGTGGGGCAGAGATCAACTTCACCACCATGGAGGCGGTGACATTTGGCACGACTGTGGACTCGCTGTTGGCAATCAAACACCTGGTCTTTGATAAAAAAGAATGCACGATGCAGGAGCTGATCACCGCGCTGAAGGATAACTGGATCGGGCACGAGGTACTGCAGGCGAAAACAAAAAACAAGGCGCCAAAATATGGACGGGATGACGATGCGGCCGATAAAATGGCAAAAGACGTCATGGACCTGTGGTGCGGTGAGACCTGGAAACACAAGACCAAGATCACCCGGCGACAATATCGACCGGGCATGCTCAGCTGGAACTACTGGATTTCGGAAGGCGCGGTGCTGGCTGCCAGTGCGGATGGCAGACCAAAAGGGCAGTATCTATCCAATGCCATCTGCCCGACCAATGGTGCAGACATCAATGGGCCAACGGCGAATGTCAACTCTGTTGGCAAAGCGCTAGGCGGTAAGGCAAAGGACGGAAATGGGGACTGGGCTGATTACTATAATGCCTTACCCAATGGAGCCAGCCATACCATTACCTTCAATCCAGCCATATTGCGCGATCCAGAGCACAGGGATAAATTTCGAGCATTCCTGCGCAGCTACATCGAAAACGGCGGGACAGCGCTGCAGATCAACATGCTGGATGCGGACATGCTGCGTGATGCCCAAAAACATCCCCAAAATTACCCGCACCTGCTGGTGCGGATCACTGGCTACAACGCGTACTTTGTGACCGTGGGCAAAGAGCTGCAGGATGAGGTGATTGCCCGTATCAGTCATAACAAAATGTGATTAACGCGGGTATGATGCTTCCAGCTGAACAAAGAAACTCAGGCATCGTGCTGGAAATCCAGCGCATGTCCACGGAGGATGGCCCTGGACTGCGAACGACTGTCTTCATGAAGGGCTGTCCGATGCGGTGCTTGTGGTGTCATAACCCGGAAAGCATTTCTCCGAAACCTCAGATTCACTGGATCGGACCGCGCTGCATCGGTTGCGAGACCTGCATTGCAGCCTGCCCTGAGGGGAACCTGTCGATGGACGCGACCGGGCTGCGCATCAACCGGGAGGCATGTGACGGATGCGGGAAATGTGCGGACGCCTGTCCGACCAACGCGCTTGAGCTTCTGGGAAAAGAGTGGGAAGTGCGCGCGCTGGTGGACGAACTGCTCAAGGATCGTGAATATTTTAAACAATCCAATGGGGGTATCACGATCAGCGGCGGAGAATCCACGCTGCAGTGGAAATTCGTGGCTGAACTGGCAAGACTGCTCAAAGAGGAGGGCATCCACATCTGCATGGACACTTGCGGGTTATCCAAAAAGGAAGTCCTGAGAGCCATTCTCCCATTCACGGACATCGTGTTATTTGATCTGAAAGAAATGGATCCGCAATTGCACCATCAGTTCACAGGCAGTGACCTGGAGAAGGTTCTGGCGGGATTCTCCTGCATTGTTGATTTCATCAGGCTCGTTCGTCCTGACATGGAGATATGGATACGCACGCCCGTCATTCCTGGAGCTACTGATCGCGCCGAGAACATTCAACATATCGGGAAGGAGATACATTCCCGGGGCAAGGGCACAGTAACCCGCTGGGACCTGCTGGCGTTTAACAATTTATGCAAAGACAAGTATCAACGCTTGGGGCTTTCCTGGCAGTATAAAGATATTCCGCTCATGCGCAGCGAGGAGATGGAATTGTTAGCGGGCGTTGCCAGGCAGTCCGGCGTGGATCCCGGCATTGTGAAGTGGAGTGGTTCCACACGGCTTGAAGATGACGAAGTTGAAGTGACCCCGCCAGCCGCAAAACAAAAAGCAGGTGGATGTGGGTGAAATAGAGAGAGAGCGAGCATGACAAAGATAAACAGGGAATTCAGTCAGGATGATATTGAAGCCTTCAAGCCCAGCGAGAAGGTCGGCCTGCTGGCGAGCATCAATTTTGAAGGCCTACCGCACGTATCGATGATCACATCCATGCAGGCAAAGGACGCCAATACGCTGCTGGTCGGGGAGTTCGTTACAGGAGCGAGCAAGAAATTCATTCGGAAGAATCACAACGTTGGCTTTCTGTTCATGACCTTCAGCCGCCACATGTGGCGCGGTAAGGCTACCTGGACGCATGCTGAGAAAAGCGGTCCCGAGTATGAGTTGATGAACCTCATCCCCATGTTCCGTTACAACACGTATTTTGGTATCAACACCGTGCATTACTGCGATCTGGTCGAAACATCAGAAAAAGCAGCCCTGCCCATGGGTCCGATCATCATCGAAGCACTGAAAACACTCCTCGCCAAGGGGATGGTGAAGACGGAATCAAAGCAGCGCATCCTCAAACCGTTCGTTGAGAAGATGTTCAACGGACTCACCAGCCTTAAGTTCCTTTCCTATATCCAAGAGGATGGGTATCCGACTCTCATTCCAATCATCCAGTGCCAGGCAGCGGACAGCCGGAGACTGGCGTTCTCAAGCGGTGTCTTCCAAGATGAGCTGAAAGCCATTCCTCCAGGAACGCAGGTGGCAATCTTCTGCATGAATTTTGGTATAGAGGATGTGCTGATTCGTGGAAAGTTCAATGGCTTCAAACGCACCTGCGGGATAGACCTGGCAACCGTGGACATCGACTGGGTATACAACTCCATGCCACCGGCAGTCGGACAGGTATATCCAGAGACGGAACTTAAAGCGGTCGTGGAGTTTTAGGAAGAAATCATGAAGGAGAACAAAATCAGTCTGCTTGGACAGCGCATATGCGGGTTGGGCATTTTGATCGTGGGGATCATTCACACGGCTGCTCATTTCATTATTCCGCAGGCTCGTCAAGCCGTCATGGGTATCTTGAGGGCTGGTATCGTAAATACGCTGGGGAATGATTGGGCGTCTGCTAATTTCAGCACGTTGATGTCGCTTGTGGTAGGTTTTCAGTTCATCATCGTGGGCTTATTCATTTACCTGGCAGCCAGATCAGATTGGCAGGTTCCAGTGTCGATATCGATATTGTTGACCTTGCTGTTTCTATTCATAGTCGCTGCCGGCCCAAATGGTGGAGGCTGGCTGGGATTGCCTTTTTGTTTCTTCCTCCTGACCCAATCGATCAGGGCGAGGAGCAAACGTAAAGAGAAATTGAGTTCATGATTGAACGCAATTCAACAGGGACGGATACATGCTGTCCCTGCTGTAAAATGGTCGAACAGATGTGGTGATCAGGCGGTTTTCTGAGCGGTAACCAGTTTGGTCGAATAAACGTGCGGGGTCTATTTGATGTTGGCCTGTTTGTCAGCGCGGATTAATCCCTGGAACCCGTGGCAGACATCCAGAGATTCGCTAACAGCGTGGGGAGTTTTTTGGTGGATCGGGAGCGGATGCACAGGTCAGATACATTTGGTGAGGTGAACCTCGCTTTTCGCAGTCGCTTGAAAGCTTGATGGCATTTACTACTTTTTAAATTTTTAACCCAAGGTGATCCCATAGCAGTTTTCTGATCTTTGTCGCAGGGAAACATTCTTTTTGACGCAACATTAGTAGGATTTTATTTGATGCAGTTCGTGTTGTTGACAAACAGTGAAAAAATTCCTATACTATAACTGGTAAGACCTCTGACCAATGATCCAAAACTGGTTGCCTCCCGAAAAACCTGCCGACCTCACTGAAAAAAGGTTAATCGCGGGTATCCTCAAGGGAACCTTTCCGGCCGATTCTCTTCTGCCGGCTGAGCGGGAGCTCGCCGAACAGCTGGGGGTGACAAGACCAACGTTGCGTGAAGTGCTGCAGCGCATGGCCAGGGATGGCTGGCTGGAGATCAGGCAGGGTAAACCCACGCGGGTACGCGATTACTGGCGGGAGGGCAACCTGGCGGTGCTGTCCAGCATTGCCGCCTATCAGGAAGACCTTCCGGACGATTTTGTCCCCAACTTACTGTACACAAGAATTCTGATCGCTCCAGCTTACACGCGCCAGGCCGTGGAAAAAGAGCCGAGGCAGGTAGCACTGCTGGTGAAGGACTTCACTTCCATTGCAGAAGATCCGCAGGCATTTGCCAGCTTTGATTACGACCTCCACAGGCAGCTGACCCTGCTGGCAGGGAACACCGTGTTCACCTTGTTCACGAACAGCGTGCGCAACCTGTATGCTGTCCTGGCGCCGCGCTATTTTATGTTCCAGGAAGCCCGGGTGGAATCCCGTTTATGGTACGCTGCGCTTCAGGAATGCGCAGAACACTGTGACGGTCAAAAAGCGCAGCTGCAAACTGAACGAGTCATGCGCAAAAGCCTGCAGCTTTGGAAACAAATGATGCTGGTCAACAGCACTGAAGTTATACATCTACGTGAAAGTAAAAAAGGATCAACACATGTGGCATAAGGGCTGGCGCGAGGAAATCTGGCGCAACATTGACCAGGAATGGGATGTGATCATCGTGGGAGGGGGAATCACCGGGGCAGGAGTTTTACGACAGGCGGTGAGTGCCGGGCTTCGGGCGCTGTTGATCGAACAGGGCGACTTTACTTCAGGGACATCCAGCCGCTCTTCAAAGCTGATCCATGGCGGATTCCGCTATCTACGCGAGGGGCAGGTCCATGTGACCAGGGAATCCGTACGCGAGCGGGAGTGGCTGCTCAGAGAGGCGCCCAACCTGGTCACAAAACTGGGATTTCTGCTGCCGGATTACGAGAGCTTCAACGTTTCCTTAGGCCAATTTGGGCTGGGCGTGACAATCTATGACCTCCTGGCACCCAAATGGGAGCATCGGTTCATGGGGAAGAACAGGATCAGGCAGGAGTTCCCGGACCTGCGAAGCGACGGGCTGATGGGAGGATTCCTGTACTACGACGCGGCCATGGACGACAGCCGCATCGTCATCCGCCTGTTGCGAGAAGCCGTGAGTGACGGCGGTACCGCGTTGAGCTACGCGCGGGCAGAATCACTGATAAGAAAAAAGAACGGGTCCGTGTGCGGCGTTGTCGTGAAGGACACAGCATCGACCAGCCGCAGTAGTCTTGAGGTGAGATCCCGCGTTGTGGTCAACGCCTGCGGACCCTTTTCGGACGGTCTGCGCGCGCTGGTGGGCGGAGGAGCGCGCATCCGCAAGCTGCGAGGTTCTCACCTGATCTTTTCACAAGAGCGCTGGCCGCTGAGGAAAGCTGCCACGCTGATCCACCCGCGCGACCACCGCGCATTGTTCGTCATCCCCTGGGAAGGCACCAGCATGGTGGGAACGACCGACCTGGATCACGCGGCAGAATTTGAGACGAAGTACACCGAGCCCTTCGCCTCCCAGGGAGAGATCGAGTACCTTCTGGAGGCGCTCAATTTCCTGTTTCCAGACCTGCGTGCCGCACAGCGGGATATCCTGTCCACTTTTGGCGGGGTGAGACCGACCATCTCCAGCGGCGACGCAGATAACCCCTCGCACGTATCCCGCGCGCACGCGCTGTGGGACGAATGCGGACTGCTGACGATCACCGGCGGCAAGTACACGACCTTTCGCATCATGTCACAGCAGACCATTACGGCAGTCCTGAAGGCTCTCCAGCGTGAACCGCAGCCTCACAAGCAAAGGCTTTTCA
>CAZCHK010000027.1:9800-28344 GCA_964498605.1 uncultured Anaerolineaceae bacterium
GCGCTCATGACCCGCATCCGCGCCACCACGCAGTCCGAACTGGGCTGGAGCGATGAACGATGGCGATGGGAGGAAAGCAGTTATTTTGCCACGTGGAAGACATACTACAGTCCTTACCCGGGTTGATTAACACGAGGAGAGAAAAGAACAGGAGGATGAATGGCACACAAAGATGATTTTTACCCGCAGTGGTGCGAGGAGATCGCCCCGGAAGGATCCTTCCGAAGCCTCTTTAAGTACGGGGACCCGCGTGGATTCAAGCATCCCAACCGGGGACTGTATAAGCTCGTGAAAGAAGCCTTTGGCATGACCGACGAAGATTTCAAGCGTCCGGTCTTGAACATGGAACCCGTACAGGACACCATCCCCTGCGTGCTGCCGGAGAAGCATGTCAAAGCCCTGACCCTGATCGTGGGAAAGGACAATGTGCGGCGGGACACCTACAGCCGCACCCGGGCATCTTACGGTTCCGGCATGATTGACGCGATCCGCCTGCGCAAGAAGGTCATCGAGAACATCGTCGATATTGTTCTCTGCCCCCGGACGACAGGCGACATTGAAAAGATCGTCGCTTACTGCCATCAACAGCGTATCCCCCTGTACGTATACGGGGGCGGCTCTTCGGTCACGCGGGGGATGGAAGCGCCCCGGGGAGGCGTCTGCGTGGACATGAGCGTTCACATGAACAGGGTGACCAGATTCAGCGAGGAGAATCACACTATCACCGTGCAGGCCGGCATGTGGGGGCCTGAGCTCGAGAAGACCCTGCAGCACGCCCCGGACACGCTGGGAGCCAAACGACGCTACACTTGCGGGCACTTCCCTCAGTCGTTTGAGCATTCCAGCGTGGGTGGCTGGATCGTCACCCGCGGCGCGGGGCAGAACTCAACTTATTACGGCAAGGTAGAGGACATGGTCATTGCCCAGGAATACGTCACGCCGGTTGGGGTCTTCCGTACTCCTGAATACCCCGCGGCAGCCACCGGTCCCGATTTTGACCAGATCATGATGGGCAGCGAAGGCACCTTTGGCATCCTGACGGAGGCCACCCTGCGCGTATGTCACTGGAACCCGAAGCACACCCGGCGGTTCTCCTACCTGTTCAAGAACTGGGAAGACGCGCGGAGCGCCTGTCGGGAGATTATGCAGGGAGAGTTTGGTTCCCCCTCCGTCTTCAGGCTTTCTGACCCGGAGGAGACCGATGTCGCCATGCGCACGTATCACATCCACGACACAGCAGCGGACACGATGCTGCGGGGTCTCGGGTACAAACCCATGCAGCGCTGCCTGATGCTTGGCACCGCAGACGGGGACGCGGACTTCACGCTCCTGGTGACGCGCAAGATCGCACGGATTTGCCGGAAATACCACGCGTTTGTCCTGACACCCTTCCGGGTGACGCAGGCGTGGGAAAAGAGCCGATTCACCGATCCCTACATGCGTGAGGACCTGATGGATTTCGGCATCATGATTGACACGCTTGAATGCGGTGTGAACTGGGAGCAGATGGGCAGGGTTCACGAGGAGGTGCGCAGGGTGGTGAAAGCGAGGCCGCGCACGGTCTGCATGACCCACCTGTCACACGCATACCCCCAGGGCGCAAATTTGTACTTCATATTTATCGCGCGGATCAACGAGATCGATCAATATCTTGACCTGCAGTACGCCATCCTGGACGCCATCCAGAAGGCAGGCGCATCCATGAGCCACCACCACGGGGTCGGCAAGCAGACCGCGCCTTGGCTGGAAGGTCAGATCGGCACGCCGAGCATGGATGTCCTGCGCGTGCTGCGTGATCACTTCGATCCACGCCAAGTGATGAACCCGGGCGGCACGCTGGGGCTGGACATGAGCCCTGAGCAAAGATCCAAGCGCTGGGGTTACCGGAAAAGCGGCCCTGCCTGGGCAGCCCAACCGACAAAAAAAACTGCCAAGAACCAGGCAGCAGCGACTCCCAGGAAAACAAAAAACAAGGCGGAGCTGGAGAAAGAATTGCAGGAGCGTCGCAAAAAATACCACTAGATGGTGAATGCATTTGTTAATTTTAATGAATGAATAATAAAGATATGGAGGAGATATGCCAGAAAACCTGTTAGCCATTGACGCCGGAACGCAGTCCATCAGGGCGCTGCTCTTCAGCCCCAAGGGAGACCTGATTGCCAAACAGCGCGTCGCCTACGAGCCTTATTTCTCGACCGCGCCGGGATTGGCGGAGCAGAAACCAGAGCTGTACTGGGAATCGCTGTGCCAGGCATGCCAGGGTTTATTCAACCAAAAGGGAGTGGATCGATCCAGTATCGCGGCAGTGTCCCTGACCACGCAGCGCACTACTGTGATCAACCTGGACAAGGACGGGAAGCCGCTGCGCCCGGCCATTGTCTGGCTGGACCAGCGCCGCACCGAAGGGCTCCCGCCCATGGGAGGATTCTGGGGGACCGCCTTCAAGCTGGCCGGCGCGGCGGACACGATCGCCTATCTGCGGGCCGAAGCGGAGGTCAACTGGATTCGCACCCACCAGCCCGAGATCTGGAAAAAAACGCACAAATACATCTTCCTTTCCGGGTACCTCACCTGGCGCCTGCTGGATCGTTTCGTGGATTCGGTGGGCTGTCAGGTCGGCTACATCCCGTTCGACTACAAGGCCCAGAAATGGTGCGGTGCCAAGGATTGGAAGTGGCAGGCGCTGCCCATAAACCCCGAGCTGCTGCCGGACATCTATCCGCAGGGAAAGGTTATGGGGACGATCACCGCGCAGGCCGCCAGCCAGACGGGGATCCCGGAAGGGCTGAAGCTTGTGGCTGCCGCGGCCGACAAGGCCTGCGAGGTGCTGGGGGCGGGCTGCCTGGAACCCGATGTCGCCTGCTTGAGCTACGGGACGACCGCGACCATCAACACCACGCACAAGAAATACATCGAAGTCATCCCGCTCATCCCACCGTACCCGGCCGCCGAACCCGACCTGTACAATTTCGAGGTCATGGTTTACCGCGGATACTGGATGGTGAGCTGGTTCAAGCACGAATTTGGCTTGCGTGAAGAGAAGCTGGCGTCTGAAAAAGGGGTCGAACCGGAGGCCCTGTTCGACGAACTGGTCAACCGGGTACCGCCCGGTTCGCAGGGCCTGGTACTTCAACCTTACTGGTCACCCGGGCTGCGCAGCCCGGGACCTGAGGCGCGCGGCGCCATCATCGGGTTTGGGGACGTGCACACACGGGCGCATATCTACCGTGCCATCCTGGAGGGATTGGCCTACGCGCTGCGGGAAGGCAAGGAGCGCACCGAAAAACGCAGCAAGGTACCCATCACTGAATTGAGGGTAGCGGGAGGTGGTAGCCAGAGCGATGCCGCCATGCAGCTCACGGCGGATATCTTTGGCCTGCCGGCGTCCAGACCCCATGTTTATGAAGCCAGTGGTCTGGGAGCGGCGATGGACGCTGCCGTGGGCTCGGGTGTTCACCCTGATTTTTCGGCCGCTGTCAGAGAGATGACGCGCCTGGGAGAAACCTTTGCCCCTGACGAGAAGGCTCATGCCGTCTACGAGCAGCTGTACGAAGAGGTGTACCTGAAGATGTACGACCGGCTCCAGCCGTTCTATAAGAAGATGCGGGAAATTCTGTGAATATTGGGCAGGTTTGAACACCTGCCCAATTAAGTTCACCAGCATAACTTTTTCAAGCCATGATTTGAATGGAAACGTACGTCAAATTGAATCTAACAATTTCATTTCTTGTTTCTTTGCTTTTGAGCTTTCCACTTTCCGCCTGATCCACTTTTCAACCTCAACGACAAAAAAGCCAGCGATACTGACAGCAATCACATCCAACCAGAGCATCAAACTCATCGGGGCGCTGCCAAACAGACGGTGCATAAATGGAGCGTATGTGAAAAGCAGTTGTAGCAGGACCATCAAGACCGCACCGCCAATGGCCCAGGGGTTGGTGAAGAAACCCACCTTGAAAACAGATTTGGTCAGCGAACGAGCATTGAACAAGTAGAAAATCTCAACGAAGATGATCACGTTGACAACCACCGTTCGCGCTTCTTGAAGCGTTGCGCCGCGCAGGATCTCGTATTCGAATAAACCAAAAGCTCCGCCCAGGATGATAATACCGACCAGTGTGATGCGCCACAGAAGGGCGCCACTTAAAATGGATGCCTGCGGATCGCGTGGTTTTCGGCGCATGATATCGTTCTCCTTTGGTTCAAGAGCCAATGTAATCCCAAGCACCCCAGCGGTGATCATGTTGATCCACAGCAACTGAATTGGCAGGATGGGCAAAGTAGCTCCGCTAACGATCGCCGCCAGCAGTACCAAACCTTCACCCAGGTTGGTAGGCAGTGTCCAGGAGATGAACTTAACCAGGTTATCGAAAACGCCACGACCTTCTTCGATCGCTGCTTCGATCGAGGCAAAATTATCATCGGTCAGGATCATATCGGCAGCTTCTTTAGACACATCGGTGCCGGTTATACCCATCGCGATGCCGATGTCAGCCTGTTTGAGCGCCGGGGCGTCGTTAACGCCGTCGCCAGTCATTGCAACGACCTGTCCGCGCGCCTGCAGCGCTTCAACAAGGCGCAATTTTTGTTCAGGCGCGATTCGAGCGAAAATGTTTACCTGGTGAGCTTTCTCAATCAGCTCGATGTCACTGAAGTTTGATATTTCAGCACCAGTCAAGACCTCATCGCACTCCCCACCGCAAAGACCGATTTGGCGACCGATTGCAGCAGCGGTTAATGCATGATCGCCGGTAATCATTTTTACCGATATACCCGCCTCTTTGCTTGCCCGCACAGCTTCGACCGCCTCAAGGCGCGGCGGGTCGATCATTCCCTGCAGTCCGAGCAGGGTAATCTTCTGGATATCGTCAAACGAGAGTTTTGTCGCCCCGGCTTTTTTCAACCGGGCAAACGCCAGAACACGCAAGCCACGGCTAGCCATCTCCTCCATGTCTGCTCGGAAACGATCAACCTGGCAGGTCACCAAGCTACCGCTTGGATCCAACGTATTAACGCAGCGATCGAGAAGCACCTCGGCAGCTCCTTTTACATACACCACACCATCCGGGTGTAAAGTAGCCATGTACTGATGCTGCGAGTCGAACGGGATAGAGTCGATTCTTTCAGGGATTTGATCATCACCAAATCCAGCTTTCCGGGCGGCAGTAATCAGAGCACCTTCGGTAGGGTCGCCGGTAACAGTCCAGCGGTCATCCGCCTGATCCAGCTGAGCGTCGTTGCACAGCAACCCGGCTCGCAGCATCTCAGGAACCGCCTTGTCTTTTTGCCACTCACCACCAATCTCACCCTCAGGGGTATATCCGATACCCGTGACGGGATAGTTCCCACCCGAAGTACGCAATTCCACCACAGTCATTTGATTCTGCGTAAGCGTACCGGTTTTATCTGAACAAATAACGGTAGTAGAGCCAAGCGTTTCGACCGCCGGTAAATTACGTATGATTGCCCGGCGTTTCGCCATACGGCTGACACCAATGGCTAGTGTGACTGTTACCGCGGCTGGCAAACCTTCTGGAATTGCACCAACTGCCAATGTGATGGCAGTAAAAAGTGTCTCGACCAAGTCCTGTTTGCGCAATAAACCGACACCGAAAGTGATACCCGCTAGAAGTAGAATGACAAATAACAACAACCTGCTAAACCTTGCAATCTTGCGGGTCAGTGGTGTTTCCAGTTTGACAGCTTCGAAGAGAAGTTGCGATATGCGCCCAACCTCGGTTTGGTCGCCCGTGCCAATAACAATCCCTGTACCAGTTCCATATGTGACCAGTGTTGAAGCATACGCCATGTTTTTGCGTTCAGCCAGAATTGTTTCGCTCAATAAGGACGCCCCAGCGTCTTTACTGACAGGCAGCGATTCACCGGTTAAAGCTGCTTCAGCCACCTGCAGGTCGCGGCTGGTTATGAGCCGCAGGTCTGCCGGGACTCGAATCCCTGCAGACAGCAAGACAATGTCACCGGGGACCAATTCCGTGGCTGGCAGGCGTACGATTTGTTTGTTGCGTACAGCAGTGGCTTCCGCTGTCATTGTCTTTGCCAGGGCAGCGATAGCCTGTTCGGCACGAGCTTCTTGAATGTAGCCGATAACGGCGTTGATCAGCACCACGCCAAAGATCACCCCAGCATCGAGCGGATCTTTCAGGATAGCGGTAACGATTGCTGCCAGGATGAGGATCAGCACCAGGGGGTTCTTAAATTGCAAAAGGAACTTAACCAATGGGCTTTTCCCTTTGCGAGGTGTCAACTGATTGGGGCCGAAATGCTCCTGACGGCGATGAATTTCGAAAGTGCCCAATCCTGCCTGCGGATCCGATTCGAGAAGATCCAGTACTTGATGGATTTGAAGATTGTGCCAGTGTTTATTTAGGATCGTGTACATGTTGTCTCCACGTGCTAAAGAAGTTCTTCCAGGGTAGTGTCCCCAACGACAGCAGACGCAAGAGGAAAGAGTGTGGCATGTAATAATCATACCATCCGGCAGCGTGTATCGTTTGTCGGGCTGATTGCATCCATGCTGCCAGCACTGAATGTGATTCCTTATGTCCAACCCGCCCGGGTTGTTTCAAGAGGAGGGAGCACACTTTTGTCAGTAATAACGATACCTGTCAGAACAATCAACAAAGCTCAACTACACAATGCACAAACCCTGCTGAACAAAGTTCCTGTGCTCAGAGCCAGCACAGAACATAACCACAGGAAGGCTAACCGATGAACGATGCAATGTGAAAGAGAATTCAATCGCCAAAACTATATAGGAAAATTTTTCAAACAGGGCAGCTGGTGAAGCCTGTCCCGATGGTTTACAAATTCAAACGATAGGTAAACTACAACAGATTACTCAAAACCAGAGCAAAAATAACTGAAGAAGCGATTAAAACCACACCGATGGCCAGAATTAGATAAGAGGCTACTCGTTTTCGCATACATACCTCCTCAGACCAGGTCAAATCTTTCGGATACGATGCATTGGCCCGGTACCCCGACGCTCAGCAAAGCCTTCTCGGCAGCGTTCATCATGGGGATGGGTCCGCAGATAAAGACCCGCAGGTCCTGTACACCCCGCTGTTTCGGAAGATATTTTTCCAGTATCTGCGCGTTGAGAAAGCCATTTTCCCCGGTCCAGCCGGGTGATGGTTTTTCGATCACGTGAACAACCTGCAGCTTGAGACGGGATTTGAGCCCATCCAGCTCTTCCCGAAAAGCCACGCTGTCCCATTCCTTGTTGGCGTTGATCAGGGTCAGGCGGCGCTTTTCTCCTCGGTCGGCGAATGTGCGCAGGTGGCTGAGAACGGGGGTGATCCCGGCGCCGCCGGCGATGAAGACGTACTCCAGTACGTGCGGGTGATTGTCCGCGCTGAAAGAGCCGTAAGGGCCTTCGAGAAAGACCTTTTCTCCGACTTTCATGTCTTTGATGGTCGAGGTGAAATCCCCCAGTGCTTTGATCCCGAAGGAGATCTCGCGCGGGTTTTCAGCGCTGGCGGTGAACGAAAAGGGGTGTTCCCGAGCTTGCCCGGGCTTGGAGCGGATGTACACCCAGGCAAACTGGCCTGGTTTGAAGCACATTTCATAATCTCCCAGCGGCTTCAATTTCAGGCTGGTGATGCTTCCCCGCTCAGGGTGAACCTCGACGACTTCCCACGGCCGCCTGGCGATGAGGATCGGATTGATGATCCGGCCCCAGAGCAGGAGAGCGATCCACACCATGCCGTACGCGATCCATAGAACCTTTTTCAAAGGCTGCTGGATGTAGGTCCCGGAGGTTAAAAAATGGATCACGGAAACGATCACGATGGTGATCGCAGCCAGGCCGTGCATGATGCGCCAGAACAAGTATTCGATCTTCAGCTGCTTCCGGTAAACCGCAGCGACGACCAGCAGGGTCAGCAGCAGCAGCCCCGCCATGCCCATCAGAACGCGGAAGGGGAGAGAGGAGAGATTCAGCAGAGCCCCGTACCAATCGAAGCGGAAAACGAGCAGGATGACGGGATGCGCGAAGATCAAGATGTACGCCAGGGCGGAAATCTTGTGATGAAAGTAGTAGACGATGTCGCTGCCGTAGGGCTCGTGCAGCCACCCCAGACGGGCGGTCAGCAGGAACTGTAATCCGACAATGGCAAACCCGCAGTAGGCCAGACCGACCGAGAGTTCGACCCAAAAGTCCACTCCCGTTTTTTGCGCCGTAGCAAGAATGACGATAAGCGGGATTAGAGAGAACAGGACATATCCCGCGATGTACAGCGTTCCCTTGAAGCGATTTTTCTTTTGCACTGGCGCCTCCGCTTGTTGACAGATTCTGTATACTATATATTATCAGAAAAAAAGAAAGGGATGATCAAATGAACCCACGCACAGCCTGCATCAGGGTCTTTGCGACAGTTGCTCTTGCTAGCATGCTGCTTTCCTGCCAGATACTGGGCCAGATCGACGACCAGGAAACCACCCAGTCAGCTGGTGAAGCGTCCTTTGGCGTCCCTTCTGAGACCACTATTATTGAAGCGCCCAGTGATACCCCGGAGCCAACGGCAGAAGCGGTCTTCAGCGCGGGCATTCCCAAAACGCTGCAAGAATGCAATCGCATGCGCATTTACAATGACGAGGGTATCCTGGACCGCGAGCTAATCACCCTGCAGATGGAAAAACTGATCGAGAAAGAGCGCGCTTATCTGGAGGAAAACGGGTTTGACGGCACCGATATCTCCACGCTCACGATTTTACAGAACGTGCCTTTCAGTGAACCCGACAGGTTCCCGTACGAATACTTACGGGCGGAAGGAACGCTCATCCCGACCTCCTGCACCCTGGTGGATGACAACCAGGGCGGCTGGCGCATCATGGTCGGCATGACCATCAAACAGAAAAACACCGACATGGCTGTGGCGATCCTGCACGTGCTGGCTGATCACGCCGGCCTGTCCAGGGTGATGGAAGCGCAGGGGGAGGGGGAAAAGTTCACCCAGAAATACACCCCCGAGGCGATCTTTGCCGGGCTGGCAGGCGGTCCCAGGTGGTACATCGCCCTGCGCCCCTGGGTGCCCAGTGAGGATGAGAACATCGCCTTTTTCGACGACTGGCAGGTTTCCCACGACCTGGTGGTGCTCAACCGCAACGCGCCGGTCGTCCTGAACGCTTACATGGTCGGGCTGGCGCTGGATCCATCTGAACCCTCCGAGAACATCGAAAGGCTGGAAAAGATGATCTTTCCGGCCCAGCTGCTCGCGGTGACGGCCGTCCAATGAGATAAAAAAAACCACTTCGCTGAGAAGTGGTTTTTTGTGTTCCTACACCAGTCCGGCGTCCCTGTGCTTCTGATGGATCACCTCCGCCAGCTTGTCGACCGCTTCAAGGTCAGCCTGGCGGGGCATGCCGCGCACGTAGACCCCGGGGATGGCTTCCACTTTGAGACCGGCGATCAGCTCGGGCAGGCGCTCGATCGCTCCCGGACCCCATCCGTAGGACACCAGGAACGCGGCGAACATGGTCTTGGGCTTGAGGGCGCTGGCTAACGAAGCCGCGTAGGCCGCGGTCGGGTGAGCGCCTCCCAGGAGGATGGGCGTGCCGAGAACGATGGTGGCGGAATCAACCAGTTCCATGGCGATCTCGCCGATGTCCGCGACGGTCAGGTCAAACGGTTGGACATGGATGCCCCTGGCCGTCAGGGCGGAGACCATGCGCTCCACGAGCATGCCCGTGCTCTCGTGCATGGTGATGTAGGGGAGCACGACTTTGTTCTTCGGGGGCGCGCTGACCCAATCCTTGTAGGCGTCAATGATGAGAGAGGGCTTATCATAAACCGGACCGTGGCTCGGGGCAATCATCTTGATGTCGTACGGTGCCAGCCTTTCCAGGTTTTTCTGGATGGGGATGCGAAACGGCATCATGATCTCAGCGTAATATCGTTTGGCGGAGCGGAGCGTGTGCACCTCGTCCGTCACAAACGTGTCTGAGGTGGCGAGATGAGAACCAAAGAAATCACACGAGAAGAGGATCTTTTCTTCACGAAGATAAGTGACCATCGTTTCAGGCCAGTGAACCCAGGGAGTGTAAATGAACTCCAGGTTCAGGTCACCCAGGGAGATCGTTTCGCCATCACTGACCGTCTGGACGCGTTCAGCGGGAAAGTCCAGGAGGTCCAGAAGCATTCCCTTTGCCTTGGGCGTGCAGATCAAGGTGGCCTCAGGAAATTTTTCGAGCACCCAGGGGATCATGCCGGCATGATCCTGTTCCGCGTGATGCGCGATCAGGTAGTCGATTTTTTTCACCGAAGCAAGTTGTTCTTTGAGCACACTGGCCTTGCTCGGGTCCACGCTATCCAGGAGGGCCGTCTTTTGACTGCCCTTGACCAGGTAACCGTTATAACTGGTGCCATCGGGCAGGGGGATGAGCGCGTCAAACAAGCGGCGGTTCCAATCCACGGCACCGATCAGGTCAACACGGGGGGTCAGGGTTCTGGCTTTCATCATGTATCTCCTAGCTTCTATATTGTAACGATAATTTGCAGATCCGTCCGCAGTTTAATATTTCTCTAACAGCTGGTATACCGGAAAAAACTTCCCGCATGGTGACGAAGGTCACAATTCCGATTAAATTCGAACCAAAACGAGATTGAGGGGTTAACGTAATAGAATCACGATCTTGTATCGAGAAACCGCTATCGCCAGGAGGTAGAGATGAAGGATACTGCCAGAACTGATGTGACAAGGCATAAACGCACGAACCAAACCCTGCTGGGAGTGATCGAACGACCGGTGCTGGATTGGCTTGTCAGGCGCATGCCAGCCTGGGTGAAACCGGATCACCTGACGGTGCTCGGAATGCTGGCCGCGATCCTTATCGGGGTCAGCTACTATCTGACCAATTTCAACGCGAGCTTTTTGTGGCTGGCCAGCTTCGGTTTTCTGCTCAACTGGTTCGGGGACAGCCTGGACGGGAACCTGGCGCGTTTCCGAAGGATCGAGCGTCCAAAATTCGGTTTTTTCATCGACCACACCATCGACGGCTTGGCCGAGGTGTGCATCTGTGTCGGGTTGGGGCTTTCGCCATATGTATCGTTCAACCTGGCCATGCTGGCCCTGGTTGGATACATGCTGCTGTCGTCACTGGTGTATATATACACCTATGTCAGCGGGGAATTCCGCATATCGTATATACGGATTGGACCGACCGAAGTGCGAGTCAGCGCGATCATTTTGAACACGATCGTGTTGTTTACCGGCAAACCATCCTTCGCGATGCTTGGAGCTCAGGTCCTGCTGTATGATGTACTTCTGGTGATTTTGATCCTGTTGTTCTTCATCGGATACATGGCGATCATGATCAGCAAA
The DNA here is from genome assembly GCA_964498605.1 of uncultured Anaerolineaceae bacterium. Classification (GTDB taxonomy): domain Bacteria; phylum Chloroflexota; class Anaerolineae; order Anaerolineales; family Anaerolineaceae; genus JBGQAS01. Next base: position 21,143 of record CAZCHK010000027.1, read on the forward strand.
GCGGTTGAATTGAGCAGACTGGAGAGTAAACCCGCGATCACCATCAGGAAACCCAGAGTGAACAAATCCAGACTTCCAGCCGCCAAACCATTGCACTAGTTCCTGTTCCCGCCCGACCAAAGGGGTTTTCCGTCGGCATCCCTTAATGTCACGCTTGATTGGTTCGCGAGATTGAACAATTCAACCACCTCGAAGTCGCTGTTTTCATAAAAACCCACCAGTCTTACGGGATCACCGACATTGATCACAAAACCCTGCTCCAGCGCAAACCTCCACGCTCCCCGTTCGACAAGCACGGACGCGCCATCTTCCAGAACAATGAGCAAGGCCCTTGCGTCCACCTGGCTGGCTTCGCCCTCCAGCTGGATCCAGTCACCAGGAACTGCGTGATCCTCCTCGCTGACGCTCGACCGAGTTGCATCCATGGTCTCATCGTTCTGCCATCCCTGCGTTTGGGTGCCATTCGATCCCGCAAGGCCGCTCTGCGCGGATTGTCCAGGACCGGTCAGGGCTGCATCCCCCGCCTTCATCACGGTGCGGTAGACCGCGCCATAGATCAACACGCCCGAAAGAACCACGAAAACTCCCCACCACAATATCTTTTTGATCATTTTGCTCCTTTATCGGCCGACGCGGACATTTTTGCCCCGCGAAACAGCCTGTTCGTTACGGCTTTGATCCAGCCCCAATGGATGGCGAGGTGTAGAAACACACCGATGACCATGATCACCGAAGACCACGTGTGCAGCGTGTCCCAGAAAAACTCGTTAAAGGCCATCCCGATGGTCAGAACGCTTCTCAGAAGCGGCTCTGCCAGGAAGGCAATCCCGGAAACAGCCGAAATGATGAAACTCAAGCCTATGGAAAAATCGATGACAGCGTTCCAGCGGCCTTTACTGCTGAGGCGGCTGCCTTTTTTCCAAAGTGCGTCCCATATTTTTTTTATCATTCCGCTGAGCCAGCCCCAATGCAGCGCTACGTGCAGGATTACCACCAGCACGAAAATAACACCCGTCCAGATGTGGATCTCCTCCCAGGCATGCCTGTCGAAGAGGATGATGACATCGTACATGGGATTTCTCCCGCCCTGATAACCGCCGATGGGTAAAAACAAGAAATATACACCGGATAGGATGGCCAGAAAACCACCCATAAAAACAACGACATCCAACAGCCAGTTCCGCGCAGCTGATTTGTTCACATGATTGTTTGTAGACATACTTTCCTCCAAGCTAATGCACAATGGTAATGGATGATCATGGAAAAAAGATGGTTAAATTGTGAAGAAAATATGGATATCGATGAATGTGCAATTCTGTGTGAAAATTAGGGCGTATCAAAAATTCGAAACGGGCGTCTTAACAGGTGTACTCAATGAGCTATTTTGAAAAGGCATTGCTGCGAAAGGCTCGACAATTTGATCTGAAAGCGCTGGAAGAGATCTATGACCGCTACAACCAGGCCATCTACAGGTACGCATACCGACAGATGGGCGACTCGCTCCAGGCGGAGGACTGCGTCTCTGAAACGTTTGCGCGGTTTCTGCAGGCGGTGCGTCACGGAAAAGGTCCGGTTAATTACCTTCAGGCCTATCTTTTCCGCGTTGCGCATAATTGGATCACTGATCAATACCGCCGGCAACCCCCTCCCGCCATCGAGTTGATCGATGACCATGCAGATGAGGAACAGGAACTGATCGAAGAATTCTGTGAGACGAGAGATGAAAGAACAAACATTCGCAACGCACTGCACCATCTCACGCCGGAACAAAGGCAGGTGATCGTGCTGCGTTTCGTGGAAGATTGGAGCCTGAAGGAGACGGCAGCAGCCATGGAGAAGGATATCGGCGCGATAAAGGCGCTGCAGCACAGGGCGCTGGAAACCCTGACCAAGGTGATGAAAGCGAAGGTGGAATAATGGAAGAACGATTGGACAAACAAAGAGCAATCCTGAATAAACTGACAGAACTCAGGGGTGAATCACCCCGCGACGCGAGCGCCGAGTTCAGGAGCAAAAACACCTACATGGCTCGGGCGCGATCCCTGGCAATGAGCGTATCCAAACCTGAAAAAGGGCGTCTTAATACGCGAGGAGTTCAACCTACACTCACTGGACCCCTTGGAAAGGAGCATAAACTTGCAATGAAAGCACTAATTTCTGTGGCAATAGCACTGACAATCGCCTTATCCGGTTTTGGCGTGACGGCGGCCGCAGCCCAAAGCAGCATGCCGAATGACGCCCTGTACGGGTTAAAGGTATGGACCGAGGACCTGCGCATGGCCTTGACAACAGACCCGGAAAAGGCCGTCAACCTTGCGCTGGATCTGGCTAACACCCGCGCCGAAGAGATCACAGCCTTGACCGAAGAAGGGGTTGTGGTACCTGAACAGGTGAGGGTACGCCTGGAACTGCACATTTTTGAAGCGCTGCAGGCATTCACGCGCGTGCAGGGTGAAGCTGTTGAGCCGACCATGCTGCGCATCCAGGACCAGTTGAAGACCCAGGAGCAGCTTTTCCTGCGCTTGCAGGAAGGGAATGGCTGCGAGGATTGCGAGCCTCTGCTGACCCAGACCCAGGAGATGGTTCAGGGCAGGCTGGAGCTTTTCCAGCAGAACCAGGGTGACTCCACGATGATCCAGGAGCAGATCAAACTGCAGGTGGAAACCGAACTGCAGTTGCAAGCCAACCGTCCCGAGGATGCCGGCAATGAGGACGGCGCACAGGGAAGTGGACAGCAGTTCATGGGCGACATACCGGAGGATCTGGATTGCAGCACGGTTGTGGAAGGCGAGGAGTACTGGGAGTACTGCCTGACCGTGACCCCGGGAGCCGGGCAGCAAAAAGGTGACGGCGGCAGCGGCGGGGGCAAGAAACCATAATCCGGATATATTTCCTGAATAAGAAGGCGGCGAGATCTCATCTCGCCGTTTTTTTATACATCTCATAGATTTAGCTGGTGTTTTATAGGTATAATAAATTAAGAGTACCAAAAAAGGAGGAAAGTATGATCGACAGAATTAAGAAAGCCATCCTGTACCAGCTGGGCGTGTACACGGAAGTTGCCAATGATGCCACCTTTACCACCAGCGCCTGGATCATTCTGGCAGTGTCGTATGTTTTATATGCGCTGGGGGGCGCCGCGACGACATCCATTTTCGGACTGTACCACTGGTCCTTCCTGTCATTCATCTTGACAGCCGTTCTGGGGATCGGTTCCTTCGTGCTGGGTGTTTTTGTCATCGTCTGGCTTGCCAAGCCGCTGTTCAACGTGGATCTGAAATTCGAAACTCTATTCAGACCCCTGGCGCTTGCCAGCGTATTCTACGCAGCTGGCATCCTGGGCTTAATCCCCGGTATAGGCGGGGTGCTTCACATCCTGGCTGCCCTGGCAGCTTTTGTTGCCATGTTGTTTGCCCTGAAGACTGTCACGGGGCTGGACTGGATCAAAGTGATCGCTTTGATCGTGCTCATGGGGCTGGTGGTCGGACTGGTGTCAGGTATCATCAGCGCGATCGTTGGCATTGGCGCGGCAGGAATCGCCCTGACAGGTTTGGGATAACTTAATCGTTCCAGAATTGAGCCGATAGCTTGACTATCGGCTTTTTTTATGGGGTAGACTGGGCGATCTGGTGCGCTTTTTCCACGTATTCAAGGCTTTGGTGCCTGAAATATGTGTTGTAAAGGGTGGAATAATGCCCCCCGGCTGCCAGCAGCCCTGCGTGATCGCCCTCTTCGATGATTCGGCCCTTCTCCATGACAATGATGCGGTCAGCGCTCTTGACGGTGGACAGGCGGTGGGCGATCAGGATGCTGGTCGTGCTTGCCAGGATGAGGCTGAGCGCCTGCTGGATCTGCCATTCAGTGAAAGGGTCGATACTGGCAGTGGCCTCATCTAGAACGAAAATCTCGGGTTTTTGCACCAGGACGCGCATGAGCGAAACAAGCTGACGCTGACCCATGCTCAAACGGGCACCACGTTCACCCACCTCGGTCTTCAATCCGTCCGGGAGAGTCTCCAGCCACTCTCCATTGCCGATGTGTTTTGCCAGCCGCAGGATTTCCCGGTCCGTTGCCCGGGGACGGGCGTAGCGGATATTCTCGAGCACGCTGCCTGAAAACAGGAAAGGCAGCTGCGAAACGATGCCCAGATGCTGCCGGTACTCGTTCAGATCGAAAGAGCGGATATCCTGTCCATCGATCAGGATCCTGCCGCCTTGGAACTCGTAAAATCGGGCGATCAGTTTCGCGATGGATGATTTTCCCGCGCCGGTGTGCCCCACCAGGGCTACGTTCTCACCGGGAGGGATGTGCAGCTCGAAATCATCCAGAACCTCTTCGTTCTTCTTGTAGTAGAAACGCACGCGCTCGAAATCAATTTGACCCTTAAGGGAAGGGACGGGCTGATGAGCCTTCTGCGTGACAGCCGGTTCCGCGTCGATCAGGGCGAAGACGCGCTCGGAAGCTGAGAGCCCGTTCTGGATTGATGACCAGAAAGAAGAAATGTTCATTACCGGGAAGAGGAACCGGTCCAGGGACTGCAGGAAAAGGAACCAGGCACCGGCAGTGACCACAATGTTCACCACCGAAAGTCCGCCGAAGTACATGACCACGGCCGTGGCAACACCGGCAAGACCGTTCAGGATTGGAAAGACCATGTTCAGAAGCACGCCGCGGCGCCAGTTCACGTCGTAGGAGCGCTTATTGGCTTTGTTGAACTCATCGAAAATGCTTTTTTCCTGGCGGAAATTCTTGGCGACCGCTATCCCGCTGACCGTTTCCTTGATGGTGGAGTTCACGTTTGCCATGGCGCGCATGCCCTGCTGGGTGGCCTTGCGCGCGATGCGGCGGAAGAGGATGCCGAAGCCAAAGACGACCGGCATGATGGTAAAAACCATCAGGGACAGGCGCCACTCGATGTTGATCAGCACAACCCCCAGCACGATCACTTCCAGCAGCTGGGCGGCCACGTCTGTGACGATCGTGACGAGCTGGCCGAAATCCTGCGTGTCCGAGGTGATGCGGGAGACGATGCGACCGGAGGAATATTCATCGTAAAAGGACAGGTCGTGGTTGGCGGCGGCCTGGAAACCATCGCTGGCAAGCTGCATGACCACGCTGGCGATGGCCTGAACCATGGTGCGGCGGGCGATCCAGTTGGCCAGCCAGATGAACAACCCGATGCCTAACGCGACCGCGCTAACTGTGATGATGCCGCTGAGAGGAGGATCTTTTTCCAGAAGGTCGACAGCGCGGGAGATGACCATCACCGTTGTTGCGCTGGCCAGGGCGATCAGGATGGTTAGGATCGAAACAAGGACGATCCGCGAACGCTGGGGGGCGAAGTAGCCCAGGATGCGTTTGATGAGATCGCTGTCTTTGTACTTGCGGTCGTATTTTTCGGCGTCCAGTCCTTCAAAAAATCCCATAATATCCTTATGACTCGCTGAAGATCCGGCGGTATGCTTCGGATGTCTTCATCAAGTCGTCGTGCGTGCCCATGTCCGCCAGCCTGCCTTTGCGCATGACCAGGATCAGGTCCGCCCAGCGGATCTGGGAAAGCCGGTGCGTGATGATGAAAGTGGTGCGCCCCCTGGCAGCGGCGTAGATCGCGCGCTGGATGAGGTCCTCCGTGGCGCTGTCAATGGCGCTGGTCGAGTCATCCAGAATCAGGATGCGCGGATCGGTCAGGAAGGCGCGGGCGAGCGCCAGACGCTGGCGCTGTCCACCCGAGAGTGTGACACCCCGCTCGCCGATGACTGTTTTGTACCCCTTCTTGAACGTGCGGATGAATTCATCAGCCTGCGCGGCTTTCGCGGCAGCCTCAACCTCAGCCTGGGTGGCTTTTTGTTTGCCAAAGGCGATGTTGTCTGAAATGGAGCGGGAGAACAGAAAGATGTCCTGTTCGATCATGGAAACGCTGCGGCGCAACGCCGCCAGGTTCCAATCCCGGGTGTCCACCCCGTCGATCAGCACCTGTCCCTTGCTGACGTCATAGGTGCGGTTGAGAAGCCTGACCAGCGTTGTCTTGCTGGAACCGGTTTGACCGACAATAGCAACTGTTTGTCCGGGCTTGACCTTGAAGCTGATCCGCTCGAGGACCGTATCACCCGGATTGTACTGGAATGACACATTCTTGAATTCCACCTCGCCGACGATTGGTTTGTCGTATCCTTCAAGGTTCTGGTCCAGGTTGTTTTCACGATTGATCAGGTCCAGGATGCGGCGCGCGCCAGCCAGCCCGGAGGCGATCTGCGAGTAGGCCCACAGCGACGTGAAGGTGGGAAAATCGAGCATCAGGAGCAGCCCGTAGTAGCCGATGACCTGTCCCATGTCCAGGATACCGTTTTTGTACAGCAATAATGCGTGGAAAAGACCGGCTGCCAGGGCGGTGGTGAGCAGCAGCAGGGGCAGGAAACGGGCTTCCGTCTTGCCCTGTTTCACCGCGGCGTTTTTATAGCGCGTGGCGTTCTTGGTGAAGCGCTGCACCTCTTCCTTTTCCTGGGAAGCGCCCTTGACCGTTTCGATCCCGTCCAGGGCTTCGGCCAGGCGAGTGTTCAGGGCGCCGAACGATTCGCGGACTTCGTCGGTGATCGGCTTTAATGTGCGCAGGTATTCCCACAGTGCCAAAAAGTAGAAAATGATGAACAGGAGAGGCGTGACGATCAACGCTGGGTGGTAAGTGGTCGGGGCCAGGACCAGGGGCATGATCAGGAAGTTGAGCGAACCGATGACCATGTTCAGGCCGGGGCTGAAGAAGAAATTCACCTGGCGCACGTCGTTGGTGGCACGCGCCATCGTGTCGCCGATGGGTTGCAGGCTGTGGAAGGTCATGCTCTTGCCGAGCAGGCTGGTATAAAGCTCTTCGCGCACGTTCCGTTCCGTACGCTGGGCGCCCAGCTCGAAGCCAGCGTTGCGCACGAATTGCAAACCGCCGCGCACCAGCTGTGAGACCGCCAGGACCAAAGCCAGAATGCCCAGCTGCCCGACATTTTCCTTGGCATTTGGCGCGGTAATCAGGTTGTATGCCCTGCCAATGATGATGGGAGAAATGGACATCAGGGCAGCGTTGCAGAACGCGCCGAACATCGCGGCCAGGTTCAGGTGCCAGTTGTGCCGCGCGTGCGACATGATCCAGAGGAAGGGGTTTTTCCTGTTGGTCTTAAAACGCTGCGGTAATGAAAATTCGGAGATGCTCATGTGCA